>NZ_JAYFEQ010000901.1:0-228 GCF_055795085.1 Phormidium sp. CCY1219
AAACCCAGATCTCAAAGGTCTCGGCCCAGAAGCCCGCGCCGTACCGCCTAAGCGGTCGGCGTCGGGAGTACGTCACGGAAAACACCGAGTGACTCGCTCTTCACCTTCCCCACTCACCCTGGCTGAGAAATGCTGACCCTGAGTCAGGAAGCCCATCCCTAAAGGGAGGGGCTTGGTAAGACTTTATTTTCCCAAGCTCACCTGACCAGAAGACCAGACTTATCTAAG
>NZ_JAYFEQ010000902.1:0-250 GCF_055795085.1 Phormidium sp. CCY1219
GAAAAAGAGAAATTTCTCCCCTTTGCGCCGGATTTTGCGATCGAACTTATGTCGCCAAGCGATAGTTTAAAAACCACTCAAGCGAAAATGAAAGAATATATCGAAAATGGTACGGTATTGGGATGGTTGATTAATCGCCAAAATCGGCAAGTGGAAATTTATCGTCCCGGTGTAGAAGTAGAAGTGCTGGATAATCCTGCCACGGTGTCGGGAGACCCCCTGCTACCGGGATTTATCCTGCAGTTAGAGG
>NZ_JAYFEQ010000903.1:0-250 GCF_055795085.1 Phormidium sp. CCY1219
GAAAAAGAGAAATTTCTCCCCTTTGCGCCGGATTTTGCGATCGAACTTATGTCGCCAAGCGATAGTTTAAAAACCACCCAAGCGAAAATGAAAGAATATATCGAAAATGGTACGGTATTGGGATGGTTGATTAATCGCCAAACTCGGCAAGTGGAAATTTATCGTCCCGGTGCAGAAGTAGAAGTGCTGGATAATCCTGCCACGGTGTCGGGAGACCCCCTGCTACCGGGATTTATCCTGCAGTTAGAGG
>NZ_JAYFEQ010000904.1:0-356 GCF_055795085.1 Phormidium sp. CCY1219
GTACAGTTTCTTTCCAGCCTTGGAGTAGTGGTGGAGAAAGAACTATTCCGCTTATTCCAGGGTTGGAGTGGTGGTGGAGAAAGAACTATTCCGCTTATTCCAGGGTTGGAGTGGTGGTGGGGAAAACTATTCCGCTTATCGGTACAGTTTCTTTCCAGCCTTGGAGTAGTGGTGGGGAAAACTATTCCGCTTATCGGTATAGTTTCTTTCCACCGATAGCGTGGTGGCGGCGAAAAAACTATTCTCCTGTCGGTACAGTTTCTTTCCACCCTTGGAGTAGTGGTGGAGAAAGAACTATTCCGCTTATTCCAGAGTTGGAGTGGTGGTGGAGAAAGAACTATTCTCCTGTCAGCACA
>NZ_JAYFEQ010000905.1:0-22086 GCF_055795085.1 Phormidium sp. CCY1219
TTGCTTGTAAAAACTGGGGTTTGGAAGCCATACTGATGCCGTTTTCGCCTTAGAAGAGAACGCCGAAAAGTAAAACTCAATGTGAGAAGAACAGGTTTGGACTCCGATAAAAAAAGAAAAGAATTGGTGGATTTTTTAGATAATAGTAAGTTTGAAAAAAGTTATAAAGTTATGCAAATTGTTCATCCAAAGTTAATACAAAAATGGGTTGACGGAGAAAAAGTAGTTGATATTTGTTTTTCGCAAAAAATACCCAAAATCGCTATCATTCTTGATGGGAAAAGGTCTGGCGGTGTAGGTACCCGATCGCCCAATTAACCGCTTATCCAATCCCACGCTAAATTTAGCCTCGCCCCTAAATTTCCCCTCAATTCCCCATTCCTTTCCCGATTAACTGCGAGAGAATGCGCGCGATATTCCAGGCGTCATCGCCTCCCCGGTGGTGGGTTCCTTCCAGGGGAAGATTGAGGAGTGTTAATGCCCGCGCCATGCCCACTTCTCGTTCCAAACCATTCATCACCGCAAACAGGGTTTTTACATTTAAGTGACGGTTGCTAAACGGATAGGAAACCTGCCGATATTGGCACTGTTTGGTAAAGATATTTTTATCAAATTCCCCATAGCTTGCCCAGACGCGCTGATGGGCAATATACTTATCTTGCAATAAGGCACAAGCTTTGGCAAAAGAAACTCCTTCATCCACTTGTGCTTGGGTTAAAGTAGTCAGTTTGGTGCAGAATTCACTTACGCGAGAGCGTTCCGGTTTGACTAAGATACTCTCTTTTTCTAATAGATTTCCCGAAGAAACCTCCAACAGGCAAATGCCCACTTCGATAACTTCTTGTTCTTCCCCGGGAGGCGGGTTTTTTTTCCAGCAAGTGGCTTCCACATCAACCACAATTAAATTATCAAGTTTAATGCCCATGATTTCATTACTTTATTTAAAATTAACAGTTAGGAGAGCGGCGAGAAATGGACGATTTGGGGTCAGAAAACAGCAAAATAATATGCGTTCTCAGGGTGGGGAAGCGGAGACTCGGAGACTCGTTCTCAGGCTCCCACCTGGGAACGAGTTCAACGAGTCGAGGCAATGAAATCAGTTTGGTATTGCGTTTGAGACCCGATCGAGAGTGCCGAGATTAAAGGGAAGAATTCCCTTGGCGAAACTGCTGAACCACCTTATCCAATTGTACGGAATGGGAAGCTTTAAATAAGATGCGATCGCCGGGTCGAACGAATTCTTGCAAGCGTTGCGCCAACTTCTCGCGCGCGGTGGGTGTAGCAATATCGCTCACCTCAACTAAAGGCAAACCCGCTGCGCCAAGTGCCATTGCTTCCGCTTCTGGCGGATCGGCAAAAATAAACAATCCATCCAGATTCAATTCCTTTGCGATCGCCCCAACTTGCTGATGAAATTCCAGCGATCGCGCCCCCAATTCCTTCATTGTGCCCAACACTGCAATATGGCGATCGCCTGGGGTTTGGGACAGCAGTTGCAGTGCTGCCGTCATTGATTCTAACCCAGCATTGTAAGTTTCATCTAAAATCACGATATCATTGCCCAGGAGATATCGCCGCGCTCTTCCTTCTGGTAACTCCACCGACAGTCCGTGAGTCAGCGGTTCCCAACTCACCCCGAGCAATTTTGCTACTGCTAAAGCGCCTAAATAATTGAGGGCATTATGAGCGCCAGGAAGGGGGAGGGGGAAGGTCATGCCTTCTACGGTTAACCGTTCAGTATCAATCAATTCCCCTTGTAAATCGCCTCCTTTCAAGCCATAGGTGAGGCTTTTTCCGGTCCACACCGTAGCGGCGGTTTTTAATAACAAAGGGTTATCGAAGTTGAGGACTGCGTGACTGGCGGGGGGCATTTTGTCTAGGAGTTCGCACTTAGCGCGAGCGATCGCCGCTTCGGAACCCAAGCGTTCGATATGGGCCGTTCCCACATTAGTAATGACGCCAATGGTGGGGCTAGCGATTTCGGCCAACAGGGCAATTTCCCCCGGACCGCGCATAGCCATTTCAATTACTGCATAATCATGGTGGGATGAAAGGGACAGTAGGGTTTTCGGAACGCCGATTTCGTTATTATAGTTGAGCTGAGTTTTGAGGACTGGGCCTTGGGTACCGAGGACCGCCGCGATCAGTTCCTTGGTGGTGGTTTTGCCCACCGAACCGGTAACGGCAATGATGGGAATGTCGAACTGTGCCCGCCACCAGTGGGCGATCGCCTGATAGGCTTGTAAGGTATCCGGCACCACCAACAAAGGCCAGTCTTCGGAGGGAGGGTGGTAGCGAGAATCCACAATAGCAGCGATCGCCCCTTTTTCCAGAGCTGACCCCACAAACTGATGCCCATCAAACTGGGTTCCCCGCAGGGCGAGAAACACCTCCCCGGGTTTCAAAGTCCGCGTATCCGTATTTACCCCTACCGCCTGCTGTAGGCGGCGTTGGGGGGACAGATTAAGCGCGATAGCGTCGAGTATGGATAACGCTTGGGCGAGAGTAAAAACACAAGACATGATGCGATCGCTCGTCGTTAGGTTAACAAAAATTAATGTTACGATTGTTTGCAGCGACCGGATTGCGAACCGGGTCAACCGCGTTCAGGCAGCCAAATCCGTGGCAGAAAAGGACTCGGCCAGCTTTACAAAATCTTTATCGTAAATCCGTGAATTTTCTCTGGCAACTTTACAAACTCTTTAGGAAAATGGGAAGTAGTAGCGATCGGCCTAGGTTATGCTAGAACAAAAGATTGATTCGCTCGGGTAAAGCACCCATGACCCCACCGTAGCCCTTTAGGACTGGCATCGGCAGGATCGTCAAGTCTGCGTCGGGTTCCACGGATCGGCGTAATGGAGTGCAAAACCGAGCAGCCAACTGATGGAAACGACTAAAAAACTCCCATTAGAAACGATTGGGCAACATTCCTAGGGTGAGGGTCGTGAATCGGTGCAATAAGGGTGAAACGTGGAATTTGACGAGACCCTAACATCCGGACAGGGGGAAAAACAGTGAATCATCGAACAGATCCTTACAACCGAAAAACCAGGCAAGAAGAGCAGCTCATTTACAATCACCTGCTAGAAAAGGTGAAAGTTGAGCCGCCGTCGGAGATGATTGCGCGCTTTCAGAGCTTATTTATCGACGGCGTAGAGTACCCCGATCCAGAAATTTCCGCCGCATTGGGAAAAATTGTGGGCGCTAAGGATGTGGAGCGCGAGTTTAAATTTATTTTAAATCGATGTTGTCACATCTTGGTGAATCGATGGCAAACCAACAGTCAAACGCAAACAGCCATCCCGGAATTGGTGGAATTATTTGAAAAACCCACCCCGGGAAATTTTAATCCCTATCTGCGATCGCGATCGGTCAGACGGTTGCAGGATCTCATCGGAGAATTCACTCAAAGCGAGCAGTATTTGACCTTGAGACGCTTGTCACAGGTAGTGGAGCGCAGTTCGCAACATCAGGAGAAAGAAAAGCGTCCTCTGGGCAGCTACATCGATCGCTATCCCTATTTGTACTCCCACTGTTTGCTCAGCGAAGATAGCAGTTACGAGCATCAGCAAACCGTGCGGAAAATCCAATCTCAAAGACAAAAGCAATTTGAAATCAACCTGTCGCAGTACGTCACCTATCAAGTTCGCAAAGCGCAACTGCGGCGGATGAGTCGCAATGGAAAACAGATTGGGCGGCGGATTCAACCCATGGAAAATCCCACCTTATTGAGCGATCGCGAACTGTATTATGCCCTCAAACAATTTGTGGGCAAAGCCGAAGCCGGCTACACCTACCGCGACTTAGCCCAAAGCTTTATTACCCACAGTACCACCACCCGAACCTACAGAGAATTTAAAGCCGATTTGTACGATTACCTAGTTGCCAGCGTTGACTCCGAATACGGGAAACGCCAATTTAACGACAAGTTATGCAAGCACCTAAAAAATACCTTGCCGCAAAGCGATTCGCAGAAACTCAGCGACTTTTTGGTGGTGAGAACCTGCAGTCAATTGCTGAACTTTTTAATCGTCGAAAGCAGCCAAAGACCGAACCATTTTATTTTTATTGACGTAGTATCGAACCTCGGTCCGATCCGCACCACCGGGTTGCTGCTGAAAATCGTTTTGGTGTGCCGAAAAGTAAAACCTTATTTAGAAAAGCGGTTTTACATTTTGTTTAATCATTATGAGAATTCAAACAACGAAGCGGTGCAGTGGTTAATCAAAATGTTAGAAAATCTCAACGTGGGACTGAGTACCAACTTTGGTTCCGTAGACCTTTCCTTTATCAGTCAAATCGCATAAAAGAGGCAAAAGGGTGAATTTTCCATGTGGGAGATTGAGGAACCCACGTTCCGGGGGTAGGTGAAGTAGGATCGCAAGTGAAGTCTTGTACGACATAGCTGCACCGGTATGACTAACGGAGGTTCCGCCTTCGGCGAAGAGCCAACCCCGAATCCGAACCAGGGGGGTTCACCCACCCCAAACCCACCGAACCTCGAGCGAGAATTCGACGAGGTGACGCTTTCGTTTGCGGATATTCAAGCCGATTTGAATTACAAGCAAGCGAAAGACGCCCTACGCGAAATCGTGGTGAATTTAGACTTAACCGACGAAGAGCGAGCCGGGTTAGATCGAGAAATCGAAGGATTAACCACCATGCTGGATAAACTAGAACGCACGGTGGTGCAAATTGCCGTATTTGGCATGGTAGGGCGGGGGAAATCGTCGATTTTAAATGCCTTGTTGGGGCAGAACCTGTTTGAAACCGGGCCGATACATGGCGTCACCCGGACCACCCAAGGAACGAACTGGCGAATCGAGCGATCGCCCCTAGAAGGGGTAGATGGAGACATTACCCAACTGACATTATCCGGCATCGGCAACTCTCAAATCGAACTGATCGACACCCCCGGAATTGACGAAGTAGACGGTCAAACCCGGGAAGCCTTAGCCCGTCAAGTCGCCTCCCAGGCAGATTTGATTTTATTTATCATTGCCGGTGACATTACCCAAGTGGAATACGAAGCGCTTTCGCAGCTGAGAGAGGCGGGAAAGCCGATGTTGCTGATATTTAACAAAATCGACCAATATCCGGATGCCGATCGAGAGGCAATTTATCAAAAAATCCGGGATGAGCGAGTGCGAGAGTTGCTTTCTGCGGATGAAATCGTCATGGCGGCTGCCGCCCCCTTGTGGGCACAAGCCGTACAACGCGCTGATGGGAGTCGCGGCGTGCAGATGAAACGGGGATTGCCCCAGGTAGACGAATTAAAGTTAAAAATTCTCGAAATATTAGACCGAGAAGGGAAATCCCTAGTGGCGCTCAATACCTTGCTTTATGCCGGCAATGTGAACGAGAAACTGGTAGAGCGCAAGATGACGATTCGCGACAAGAGCGCCAACCGGACCATCTGGAATGCCGCGATCGCCAAAGGGTTAGCCATTGCCCTGAACCCCGTCACCGCGATCGACATTCTCAGTGCAGCGGCGATCGATGTGGCCACCATCTTAACCTTATCCAAACTCTATGGCATCCCCATGACCCAAGCCGGTGCGATTAACTTGCTACAAAAAATCGCCCTGAGTATGGGCGGAATTAGTGCCAGCGAATTGCTAGCCAACTTAGGCTTGTCCTCCCTGAAAGGACTGTTAGGCTTAGCGGCACCGGCCAGTGGGGGGGCGTCGTTAGCACCCTATTTGTCAGTGGCCATCACCCAAGCCGGTGTCGCCGGTTTTTCCTCTTACGCCATCGGGCAAGTGACAAAAGCCTACCTTGCCAATGGGGCATCGTGGGGTCCGGAAGGACCAAAAACCGTGGTTAGTCGCATTATTGCCTCTTTAGATGAAACCTCCATTATGGGACGCATCAAAGAAGAATTGCGCGAGAAGCTCATGGGAGCGAGATCCGCGAGACAGACCGAAGAATGAAGGCGATCGGGATTGAGGATATAGGCAAGGGCTTTCACCGTTTATCCGCGAGCCTTCATCCCAATGATTGTACCGTTGGATTTACTTTTGTCTGCGTTGCTTAAAGTCGTTGAGCCATTCTCGCAACTGCTCGTTGGCCACATCGCGTCCGCCCAAACCAAAGGCGAGGGCAATCGCCACCGCGATCGCGCCAAACAGCAGACCGAAAGCCAGATTCACGATATGGGGAGCAATGCCCATTTGTTGCAGCGCCATTGCCGCCGCGAAAGCGATAATCGCAATTCGAGCAGCTTGTCCGAGAATCTCGGCTTGAGAACCTCTAGAAGAGGCAATCAAATTGTAGGCGAAATTGGCTAAATACAAGCCAATGCCAAACACCAGCAAGCCCACCAGCACCAGACCCGCGATCCGGATAATGCCGCTGACGATAATCGTGAGCGCCTGGAATTGCAGCACTTCCGTCGCCGCCACCGCGCCAAACAGCACGATACCCACCAAGGTGACAATCCCGGCAATTTCCGAGGGCGTTTTGCCGCCCGGTTGTTGTACCGCCGTGGGTGGAGTCGAGGGACTTTCTGCCGGTGGCGGTTCTGGGGGAGTTCCGGTTTGGGTGGTGGGTAAGCCCAGCCACGCAAAAACATTGTTAAAGCCCACACTGGTGAGAATGCGGGTGACCAAATCCGCCACAAACTTGCCAATCACGTAAAACACGACCAAAATAAAGGCCGCAGTGAAAATGAGCGGAATGGCGTTGAGGATTTGGGTGAGCATGGCGATCGCCGGCTCGGAGATCGCGTCAATTTCTAGGGAATTTAAGGCCGCGATCGCGGTGGGAACCAAAATCAAGACATAAACCACTGTCCCGAGCAGTTGGGACAGGGACATGCCACTTTCCGAGGGAGCCAGACCGAATTGTGCCCCCAAACGATCGGTGCCCGTAGCTGCTAGCAGATTGGTGACGATGCCCCGCACGATGCGCGCGATCAGCCAACCCACCGCCCCAATAATCAGGGCCATCAGAATCCGGGGTAGAGCCGAGAGAACATCGTCCAGCAGGTTCTCCACCGGCTCGACATTCAGTTCTAATGCATCGAGAATTAAGGGCAGGAAGAACAAAAAGATAAACCAGTACAGGGCGTTACCCAAGGTTTCGTTGAGCAAAAACCCGCTTTCTTCCCGGTTTTGTCCGGTTTGTTCTGCCAATCGGTCATCTAAGCGAAACTGCTCGAGTCCGCGCGTTACCACCATCTTGCAGATGGTCGCCAAAACCCACGCCACAGCCAACAAGACGGCGGCACCGCCCAGTTTGGGCAGGTAAACGAAGATCTGATTGAGAAAATCGTTGAGCGGCTCAGAAACCACCTCTAGCTGGAGGGTTTGCAAAAAGGCGATCAAGACAAAAATCATGATCGTCCAGTAGACCACCTTGGCGGTCCATTCCTCCACCTGGGGCATCGCTTCTTCTTGGGAGCGACCGGTAATCGCCCGCGCCAGTCGGTTATCCAGATCCGTCCGTTTCAGGAGACCTTTGACGATCGAGGAGACCACGGAGGCGACAATCCATCCGACAATCAGGATGGCGATCGCCCCCAACAAACTGGGGAGAAATGCCCCTAACTGCGCTAACAGCCCGTCAACAAAGCCCGTCACGCGATCGACCGCTACACCGGGGTCGAGGGTGGTGTCTTCTTGCGCGAGTAACTCCGGGGGTCTAAGGATGACCCCACTGTTTATGGGTGTAGTATGCCAAAGTCCATTCATAGTTGATTTGATTGAGTGTAATGTCCGATTTGAAAAACAAACGAACCACAACATTGACTCAATGCTGCCAGCTATGGCAACATTTGCCACTATCCTACAGGCTAAGGTTGGATTTTGCGGTAGTGTAGTTCGCAACCTGCCGTTGAAATTCCATCTAAGGGGGTTACTTCCCTCATTCCAGTTCAATTCTCAACGTCAGATTTCACTTTATGGACAATTCACCGCCAAAAGTGGATATTTTAGTGATTTTTAATACTTACTCCTGCCCTCACCACTGGCTGCACTCCCGCTGGTGGCACCGTGCAAGCCACTGGAAAGCGTTGCTCTCAATCCCATCAGGGCTAAAATTGGCGGAGTCGTAGGCGAGGCACTGCCCCACCGACCCCGATCGCCCGTCTTCCCCAACCGCGTTACTGTCACGGTTTATTTCTGCCACAGGTAAGCACATGTCATCTCGTCAACTTTTTGAACAATCCATCCAAATTCGCGCCACGGCTGCGGTGGTCGATCGCTGCATCACCGACCTCGAATTGATGCATCGATGGCTCAATCCCCTTTTGCGCTGCGTCCCCGTGGGCGAGTGGGATACCCAGGTGGGCAGTCGCTGTCAGTTCGTCATTCAAATCCCGTTAGTGCAGCCCACCCTCGAGTGCGCGATCGCCGAGCGCGAACCGGGTAAGATTGTTTGGCAGTTTGAAGGCTTTTTTCACGGTCGCGATCTGTGGCAGTGCGAACCAGAAGGCAAAATCACCCGCCTGCTCAATCGCTTTGAATTCCACATTCCCAATCCAGCGATCGCCTTTGGTTTCAATCGTTTTGCCGCCACCTGGACGCAGCAAGATATGCAGGCCCAACTTCGTCGTCTCAAACGGGTGGCTGAGTCCATTCAGCAGCTAAAGCAGTAGGGTGGGCAAGTCCTTGCCCACCCTACGGGTAGTTATTGTGGTGCTTCATAGGACCGATTGAGGGTCAGTCCTATTCGCTTCCCCCACTTAAAAATCGCTGACTGGGCAAATAGCGAATCGGCGTCTCTTTAATCAACGCTTGAATTCCGGCATCGATGTCTGCTTTGTCGGCACCATTGACCCGCATCAGCAGTTTCAAAATGGCAAACGTGGGGGTATCGGTTAAAAAGTAGCCGCCGTGGAGGTCCAGTTTGCCGACAGTGGGAAAACCGAAGACGCTGGCGAGAAATTTGAAGGTATTGATCGGGTCAATCAACGCCACGGTGTAGGGGCGCAGAGGCCATTGCAGACCGTTGACGCCTTTCATCTCGGAACAGTCGAGATAGTTAAAGCGTTCGAACAAGTCATAGGCGGAGGTGGGACTGGCGGCGGGTTGGCTACCCCACAAATTGCGGATGTAGGGACGATATTTGCAATCTGGGTTGCAATCGGCGGTGGGTTTGAGGTAAAGGTTGCCCAGACGATACCCGGACATTTCGATACTCGGTTCGCTAAACCAGTTGCCCAGGGTGGGCATGTAACGCAGGATGATATCGCGATCGCTCGACATCAGGTAAATTTGACCACAGCGCCGCATGGCAGATCGAACGTAGTTGTTGCGCCCTTCGCGCAGAAATTCTAAGGGAATATCCGGGGAGGCCAAAATTAACTTATCCAGCACGAGGTAATCCCCGATTTGACTGGCGCTAGGGACGTTAGTGCAGTCGTCTTTGCCGAAGCGATCGGACAGGATCCGCAGCACGTTGACGAGCAGCAGACCCCCCATACTGTGTCCGACTAAATTCACTGCAATGGTTCCACCTGCGGGGGGGTCTGGATCCGGGGGCGTGGAATCTGCTGGGCGTTTCTCCACTCGTTGCACGGCGCGATCCAAGCGCCAGAAGAATTCTCCTAAGTCGGGAGCACCGTAGTGAATGGCGCGGTAGCGATCGCGCTGATAGACTAAAATTCGCAAATTCTGCATCAGCATCACCCACAGCACAAACAGGGTGGGGATTACCCAATACCATGCCACCGCTACTTCCGCCCAGGTATTAAAATTGCTCCACTCCCACAGGGGACGAAACCAGGGCAACTGACCCCCAGTTTCCAGAAGGGGAATGGCGAAGAATTGCACAAATCCGGCCAACAGCAGGCCCAAAATGCCGGCAAATCCCCCCAGGACTAAGGCAAATTTCACCACAATGCCCCAGTTTTTGCCTAAATCACTCCACAGACCCGGACTGGTAAAGGGGGTTTCTGAGGGCCAGTGATAGCCGACATAAAAGTGGCGATCGCTGAGTTTTTTACCCTCGGGGTCGGATTCTGCCTCTCCCAAGGCGTCGGCTTCTTGTCGGAATAATCGATAAAATGTCTGGGCGGAGGTGGCATAACCGTGGGTGCGAAGGGTCATTTGCTGACACGATCGCTTCTGCACGATTTCGGCAAATTCATCCACGTTGAACAAGGGTCGATATCGATCTGGGGGCGGTAAGGGGCGATCGACATAAAGGGAAACCGTGGCGGTACTGGTGACTAAAAAGACATTGGGATAATGGGTGTCTTCGTAAATTTCAAAGTTGCGCGATATCGCTTGGGTAAATTCCCTGTTATGCCAGCGATTGAGCACATCGATAACGTACTGTTCGTTCACCTGATTCCTAAACCCCGCATAAGCGTGGCGATCGGGACACAAGCGATGCAAGTGTTCCACAATTTTCCCTGCTGAGTTTAATCCGGCATAGGTGGATTCTCTCCGATCTAATGGCGGCTTTCGATAGGCAAGTTGCACGATTCGCGCTTTTACCCACCAGTCAGAAAAGGGGGCGGCATTTTTAATAATCGATTCGAGCCATTGGCAGTCGTTTTTTATGGTTTCTGGGGATTTGTTTTCCCAAGATAAGGGCAATTTTAGATAGTTTTGAGGATTGGTCATAAGGAGTATTTTGGAAAGAATATCAACGGATTTGCTCGCAGCATCAGCCGGGAGGGCACATGCAATTAGGTCGCGTTTTGTGTCGGCGATCGAGGGAAGAGGCGTGGGGCGATCGCCACTGGAAAAGTTCGGGTAAAAATCGGCGATCGCCACGTCGAGAAACCACGATCCGATCGCAACAGCATCAATTCTCTGGCTCCCACACCGGGCGATCGGGTTGAGTTGTACCTTCTTCTATCTGATTACAGTTCTGACCCGGTTTCGTCAGGTCAATTTTTCCTTATCCAATCAAAAACAATGCCACTGGCTCTCATGGAGCTGCCCTCTCTCGCCTCCCACTCCGGAGGAATCATCATCGGCCTATTTCATCAGCGGTAGGCGCTGTATTGTCTCTTTTTTTATTGTTATCAATAATTAGGTTTGTTTTATGAAACTTTTAAATAGATTGCGTTTGAATAACCGCATATAAGTTTAGCTGAAAAAGCAAGCGGCCAAATTATGCCTGCATATTTCCTGGGAAAAGCGTTCTCATGCTCGCCCTGAGAGCGAGTCAAATAAGTATATTCTGGGGTAAAATTATTGGGTATTGTGAAATTAAAAAACCGCCGCCATGAATGAATTCTGAGGAGAAAAATGGGGCGGTTTAGTAGCCTATTAAAAAATCAAATCGGCCTAAATTTGTGGAGGGGGTGAGTGAGGAGGGCTAAGGATTAGTCCAAAAGCCAGGATTTAATGCGTTGCAAGCTTTTCCAATCGGGTTTGCGCTGCAAACCATCTTCGATACTGCCTTTCACCTCCTTGGATAATTCTGAGTCAACCATCATCAATTGTTGAGCGGTTTCCACGTGGGAGCGGACACCTTTTTGACCCGATTCGAGCATAGCGAGAGAGAGATTAACGCGAGCTTGGGGGTCTTGAGGATGGAGTTTCACGGCTTTTTGTGCGGCTTTGTAGGCGGCGTTGGGTTTATCGGCTAAGAGATAAAGCCAAGCCAAACAAGTCCAAGCGGAACTATTTTTGGGGGAGCGATCGCAGACTTCTTTAAACACAGGAATCAGAGTGTCTGGTTCTTCACCAGCCTGATAGCGATCGACACCACTTTGAAATAAAGATTCGGCAGTTTCGGTCATAGGGAATTCGAGAGTGCTGAGCGTTTAGATTTTAGCGAAAAACGGGAAAAATGGTTTCCCGAGGCCACAGCGGCAAAATAGAGAGTGTAGCACAGACCGAGGCAATTCGGGAGAGGGGAGGGGGCGGGAAGGGGAGGGAGGGGGAGGGAGGGGGAGTGCGCCACTCAGACAAAAAGACTCGATCCAGGTTGCTGATGGAACCTGGATCGAGAAATGAGCAATAATAGCAGTGGCGTCGGCCACTCAAAAACCAGCTAAAATAACAAAGAGCCAGTTAGGCGGAAAAAGACTTACCGCAGCCACAAGACTGAGTGGCGTTGGGATTGCTGAACTGGAAGCCACCACCGATCATGGCGTTGTTGTAGTCGAGAGCCATGCCATAGATATAGAGCAGACTCTTGCGATCGCAAACCACTTTAAACCCTTGCTCGTACTCGAAAACCTCATCGGAGTCTTGGATATTGGTTTGTTGTTCGAAATCCATCGTGTAGGACATTCCGGAACAGCCGCCCTGGCGCACGCCGACGCGCAGGCATAGGTCTTGGTTGCCTTGTTGCTCGCGCAGTGCGAGAATATGCTTCATGGCCTCATCAGTAATGATGATGCCCTGTTTTTGAGACTGTGTTGCTTGTGTCATCAGTTCACTAAACTCCTTTTGTGCTGTTCTATACCCGACAGGGCTTGAGTACCTTCTGTGTTCATTGTAGCGAGCTGCGACAGTCGCGATCGCAGCACGAGGGAATCGCCCCCACGAGATGAGTCATAGAACAACCCCTCGATGTTGGCGCGAGTTGCGCGGTTGAGCCGGAACCTCGGGGAGTTGCCTCTCTGATGCGGGAAAAAATCTCTGCAAGTCTTGCTAGTGGTTATAGGATCGTAAATAACCGTTAACCGGCTGTTATAACCTTTGGTTCCGTACACCCTATTTGCATCGTCTATGGCAGGTTTAAACCGCTCCACCCGTCGTCGCTTACAGAAACTACAGCAAATTTCCTCCGTGTGGGAGGGCGATCGCCGCTCTTTGTCCCACCCGTTACCGGCTGGCTCCTCAGCCGTACCGGAGTTTGATTCGGAAAATGGGGGAGATTGCATTATTTGGGTGGATGGATCCCAAGGCATCGTCCGGGCAATGGATGTGATTTCCCCGGAAACTGGACCGCAAGCGGTGGTTCGGACCTTGTTGCGGGCAATGGAGCATCCCCACAGTCCGGCGAGCCCCGCCCGCCCGCAAAAAATTGTGGTTAAAGACCGCGAAATTCAATTTTTCCTGCGCGGTGTCTTGCAAGAATTAGATATCACCATCGAATACGTTCCCAATTTACCCTTAATCGATGAAATCTTTCGCGGATTTCAAGAGGTGGTGGATAGCAAACCACCGCAGCTTCCCCCGCAGTATGAAGACCTTTTGCAGGACAAGGCTGAGGAAGTATGGCAGGTGGCTCCTTGGAAATCCCTGGGGGACCATCAAATTATTGAGATTGAAATCAATCAATGGGACGTGGGTACCCTGTACGCCTGCGTGATGGGGATGCTTGGTCTCGATTATGGGATTTTGCTCTATCGCTCTTTGGAGTCGCTCAAACAGTTTCGTCAACGCGCCCTGGAGCATAACTCTCCCGAGCGCCTGGAAGAGGCGTTTTTATCCCAAGATTGTTTGTTCGTCACCTATGAAAGCTCCGTGGATGTGGAGGACGTGGATCTGGTGAATTTGCCCCCCAGCGAGATTCAACCCTCGTTTGGCAATCTCCACCCCCTGGAAGGAATGCGATCGATTCTTTACGATGAAGAAGCCTTGGTCACTTTTGTGGCCCTGGATGCGCTGACGCGCTTCTTCCGCTCTGGTCGCCGCAAATTAGCTGGGGGTAATTTTCCCTCCATGAGTCATTCCTATCAGATTCCGTTACCCGATGTGGCACAAACTGACAACAAAACGGTGTCGGTGCGGGTGGCGACTATGCCCAATGTGGCGGATCAACTCTATGGAATGACCCTGGATAGCCCAGATGAGGAAGAAGTGGAAGGAGACCAATCCCTGCTGCGCGATGACTTGGTGCCAGAGAAGTGTTTTCTCAGTCTCGGCATGATGCCTTGGGATGTTTTGGAAGAATTGCACGAGTCGGCGAATTACTGTCAAAGTGCTACCATTTCCCCTCAGGGAGATGGTTTGCCGATTGTATTGATTCAAACCTCTCGCCCGAAGGCAAAAAGTCTGATTCAGGAATTAAAAAACTTAGGCGGGGTCAGAGGTATTTGCTTTAATCCCGGGGAAGACCCCCTGGGGGATCTTCGCTACGATGTGGGGATTTTCCAAACCGACAATGGCGAACTTCACTTGTTTGGCGAGTTTCACGGTGATGACCCGGTTCATCGGGTGGCGCGCGACAAATGGGATGCACGCTGTGAAAACACCCAGGGTTACTGCGGTTTGGTGATTGCGATGGGCGTGACTGGTGCGTCTAGGGGCAATCCAAAACTCAAAGATATGCTGGCGTTGTTTGAGGTGCGATCGCTCAGTTCTGAAGAGATCGGTCTCGGTACCCTGCAGCTCATGCCCGTGCCGTTTTAACTAAATTACCCATTGGCAATTGAGAATTCCTGTGGGTCTGCTCGATCCACTACCCATCCGGTTCCACAAGCATCCCCCGCTATAACGCGATCGCGTTATAGCGGTGGGCGTCGTCGCTTAACCCCGTTCTTCTTCTAAAAATTCCCGCATAAACTGATTCACTAACTCCGGTTCCTCTTGCTGCACCCAATGACTGGCGTTGGAGATATACCGCACCTGAAAATCGCGCACGTATTGGTCGGTTCCGTAGGTTAATTCTTTCCCGAGGGCGCTATCCCCTTCCCCCCAAATCATCAGGGTGGGAACGTCTTCTAAAACGCTCCATTGTTCGCTCATCAACCCCCGAAATACATTCCGATAATAGTTCAGCATAGCCGTGAGGGCACCCCGTTTCGCCGTGGCATCTTTATATGCCTCAATATCGGCTTGGGTAAAGGCGTTTTTATTCACCGCCATATCTTTAAATGCAATTTCGATCGCCTGATAATCTCTGAACTGAATCGCTAATTCTGGAAGTTCGGGCAGTTGAAAAAATAGCATGTACCAACTTCTTAGCATCTGTTGCGGATTGCTGCGAATCGCTTCAGCAAATTTCGCCGGGTGGGGAATGTTCATCACGATCAGTTGCTCCACTTTCTCGGGATAGGCATAGGCAAAACACCAGGCGATCGCTCCGCCCCAGTCATGACCCACTAACACGCAGCTTTCATACCCCAACCCGGTAATAATTCCCTCCACATCTTTTACAAATTCTTCCATCACATAGGCATCGGATTCCTTCGGTTTGTCGCTTTCGTTATACCCTCGCAAATCCACCGCAACCACTTTAAAATCTTTGGCAAATTCCGGAATCTGATATCGCCAGGAATACCAAAACTCGGGAAATCCATGCAGCATCAGCATCAGCGGTCCTTCCCCTTGGGTGACATAATGCAAGGTGATGCCATTGGCATTCACGTATCCGTCGGTCCAAGTTCCTTCTAATACAGACATTTTTTTTCTTCCCGTAAGACAATTTTAAATTGTAAAGTGAATTGACCCAGTTTTGCAATCCAATTGATGACACTCTTAACACTGGCACTCGCCACCGGAAAATTCTCTTTTTTTCTCCCACAATCCCTTCTCCATTCATACACTTTCCCGGCGGGTGGGTTGAGCCTACAATCCTCTTTTGGTATAAACAACCTCCCGGTAGGCATTGCTTACCCTACATTGGTCTTTTAGTATAATTTGCCTTGCGGTGGGCAATGCCCACCCTACATTTTGTTACCTTTTATCTCCCTGTAGATAATCCATTGCCAATTAATATAAACGGTGCCCAGTAATACGGATGTTGATAATCGCTATCGAGTAACGCGAGTTGGGCGTTTCGCAACGCTGACGCTGTGTTATTTCGGGTTGTGAGGCGATCGTAAAATTCATTCATCAGCACTTGAGTGCCGCCATCATCGACAGACCATAAAGAAGCGATCGCCGCCAAAGCACCGGCTTGTTGCATTTGATAGCCAAAACCGAGGATTTCTTGCCCGTTACCAAACTCGCCCCCCATCGCGGTTTGACAAGCACTCAATACCACTAAATCCACATTGGGCACGGACCAACTCTCTAAATCGCGAAAGGTGATGCGATCGCCATCCCCCAACATAATAAACGACTCTTCCGGCTGACCGCTGACAAATGCCGCATGAGTGGCCATATGTACGATATTATACTCGTTCAACCGTCCTAGAGTTGCCTCGCGATTAAATTCGCGATCGATTAATTGCGTCGTCGTCGGAATCGTTTCTGCCAGATTTTCCACCTCTTTTCCCGCAAAAGGCAACCCGGAAAACGCAAATTGTCTCGTCCCCACTTCTACATTATATTCCCCTTCCGTAAACGCCCCCGCCAACACCCGCAGGAGGGCGGAAGACTGGCGATTAAAATTCGTCAAACTCGCCGCCGTAATATTATTAATCGTAAATCGCTCTACCAACCATTGTTCCCCATCGTACAATGCAGCTAAGGGAAGATATCGCAATTGCCCGTCAGGCGCATAAATTATCGTTTCTGCCCCCGCTGCAATCAGTTCGTTTTCTATTGGTTTAATCAGCCAATTGTAAAGCTGACGCCCGGTAATTTTAGGCAAGTCGATATTCGCCCGTTTTGAAGGCACCGTCAAGGCAGTTCTAAATTCAGAAATTGCCCGATTTAGGTCGGACTGACGCAGGGCGACGGTGCGATGAATCGGCGGGGCGTAAGGCGTCACCAGCACTAATTCGAGACGGTCTTCTAAAATTAACGGATATAACAACACCGTGGTTTCTGTAAAGCGTTGTAAGGACTGCTGCAACTCATCGAGTCGGTCTAAATCCAAACTTTCGCCGTCGGTGCTTTGTTGCAGGTTTTCCGCTAGAGATTGAATGTCCGGGCGACGGGTAAATCCCGCGAATCGCTGAGTGACTTTATCGAGTATTTCCTCAATTTCGGCGATGCGTTGGTCTTGGGCGGAAGTGCGCTGCGCTGGGGGAATTTGTTGCAATTCTGCCCGTTCTCTTCCCAGGGCGATCGCCTGGTTTTGAATGGCAAAAAACTCCGCAAATAGCTCTTGTTCGGCGGGCAACACTTCCACCCCCGAGGCCGTTTTTTCGTTCCCGCGCAGGTTTTTTAAATATTGGTCGAGTTCTTGCACCTTCAACAAATCTAACACTTCCTGCGCCTCCACTGCCCGATTTTGTCCTAACAACAAATCGGCTAAATTGCGATAGGTTTCCTCCACGGTGGCGGCGAAGGATTCCTGTTGGTCTACAGAGAGGGATTTGAGTTCTTGACGAATCTCTTCGTTAAGGTTAATTGCTTTTTTATAAAACACGATCGCCAAACTGCTTTCATTAATATCGCGAAACACGCACCCAATATTTGCTAGGGTAATCGCCGCCGCCGATTTGTCCCCCACCGCTTCTAGGATTTGCCAGCTTTGTTGCAGGAATTCTAAGGTTTGCGGATACTGTCTCAATCGGTAATAAATATTGGCAATACTGTTTAAAGTCCGACCGATCGCCCCTTGGTTTCCCATCTGTTGCTGCACCTCGAGGGCTTGTTGCAAAAACTCCCGGGCGCGATCGTAGCGTTCCAACTCCGCATACAGTCCGCCTAAATGTTCCAAAATGTTCCCTTCGGCGGTTTTATCGCCAATTTCTCGGGCAATTTCTAAGGCGGTGTGATATCGGTGGCGCGCTTGGGAATAGTCGCCGAGTTGTTCGTATCCGATCGCGATCGCATCCAAGGTGTTCGCTTCCCCGGACCGATTCTCTACTTCGCGATAAATGACTAACGCTTGCTCTAAAAACTCCACCGATTTTGCATATTGTCCTAAATTAAAATAAACCCCGCCGAGATTGAGCAGACTGTTAGCCATTCCCGGGCGATCGCCAATTTCTTGACGCAGGTTTAATGCATCGCTGTAGCGGTCGATTGAGCGCAGGTATTGCCCCAATCTGTAATAAATTCCCCCTACATTATCCAGGGTATTCCCCATCTCCGCCACCGTCCCAATCTCCCGGGCAATCTCTAATCCCTGTTCGTAAAATTCTAACGCCTCCGCCAATTCTCCCCGACTTTCGTAAAGCACTCCCATACCATTTAGAGTATTGCTCAAACTGGCTAAATCTCCAATTTCGCGCAATAAAGGTAACGATTCTCGATACAATTCCAAGGCGCGATCGCTCTGTCCCCATTGACGATATAATAACCCCAAATTGCTCAGCAAGCGCGCTACCCCCGCTTTATCTCCGATGTCTCGTCGCAAGTCTAGGGCTGCTTGAAAATACTCTCGGGCTGTGTCGTAATCCCCCAATCCATAATACACTCCGCCTAGATTATTCAAGGTCCGTCCTTCGTCCCGCTTGTCCCCCACTTCCCGCCGAATACTTAACGCCATTTCATACAATTCTAAGGCGCGATTGTAATCCCCCGTCGCCGCATAAACCGCCGCCATATTGTGCAGGGATTCGCCTTTTACCGCCAGATTGGCAACGGTTTGCGCCAACTCCAAAGCTTCGCCATGCAGTTGCAGCGCTTGGGAATAATCCCCTAATTGGCGATAAACAAATCCCAGATGATTGAGAGTTTCTCCCACTGCAGCGGTTTGGTTGAGTTCTCGCCGATGAGTTAAAGCGGTTTGCAATTGTTCCAATGCGGTGTTATAATCTCCTAATGCCGCATAAACTTCCCCCATTTTATCCAAAGTTTCTGCCACACCAGCGCGATTGTTTTCGCGGGAGAAACGCTGCAAAACCTGTTGATAAATCTGCAATGCAACTTGAAATTCTCCCTGGCGAAATTTCTCAAATCCTTGTTGCAAAAGTTGTCTGGTTTCCCCTGAGAATTCCAGGGGCGCGGATGGAGAAAGATTGGGGGAAGGTTGCGCCACGGCGGGAGAGACTGTGGGGAGCAAAAACACCCAGGCGGCGGAGAAAAGACGCAAAAATTGAGCGGCATACTGCATGAGAATAACCCTTTTTCAGGATAGAATAAGTTAAGTTTAGCGTGAAATTAGAGCCGGAAAAATGATTTAATCGCAACCGCGATCGCGTCTTAGGGTTTCACGCAAAATTGCCCCACATAAATCTACCCCTTCCAGGTTGGCATTTTTCAGGCGAGTATTGCCCCAAACCGAATCCCTTCTTAAATCCGCACCACTGAGATTCGCACCGCGCAGGTCCGCATTTCGCAAGTCAGCCGCACTCAAATCTGCCCCCATTAAATTCGCGCCGCTTAAATTGGCTGCATTTAAGTTCGCATTCGTGAGATTTGCTCCCGTTAAATTGGCTTGAGAAAGGTTAGCCCCGCTTAAATTGGCACTATTCAAATTGGCGGTATTGAGTTCGGCAACACTTAAGTTCGCATCAGTTAAATTCGCCCCACTAAAGTTAACATTTTGTAAATAAGCCCGGGAGAGATCCGCACCGCGAATATCTCGCCCCCTTGCGCCTTGGGTGACGATTTCCCACACTAACCGCCATTTGCGATCGAGTTGAGTGGTCTCGTCAATTCTCGCGCCGCGCAGAATGGTAGAATTGAAATTAATATTACTCAAATCCGCCCCGCGCAAATCGCTATTTTCCAAATTCGCATAACTGAGATCCGCATCCCTGAGATTGCTCCCACTTAAATTGACGCCGCGCAAATCGGCGCGGGTTAAATTCGCCCCCACCAGATCGCATCCCTGACAGTGATTGTTTTGCTGCAATTGTTGCAGGTGGTTTGGGTTATCCGCCTGAGTGGGGGCGACAAATCCCAAGGGTGCTAAAATAATAGCGCTCAGCAGGATTTTTGCGGTTCCTTTCACCTTGTCCGAATGCCTTAACCGAATCATGTTATTTTAATCGTTTGGCCTTTAACGGTTGAGATCGAAATGAGCGATTGCGAATCACTTCCCCCGTTTCCGCTGAGTCGGGTAAGGAAGAAACTGCATTTAAGGCATCGTTTAACAGGCGATCGCTCCAAAATCCCTCCGATAATATACCAAACTGCGTATCGTCTAACGCATTGGAGGATTCGCCTCTCAACTCGCCGAGTAACGCTTCTCCCCCTTGACGATCGCCGCTGGAATACAGGGCAATCGCCAGTGCCAGTTTCGCCTGTAGGCGCACCCTCTCCGTGGCCATCGCGCGCTCGAAGTAGGGAATCGCCTGCTGAATTTCTCCCATATCGTAGAGTGCCTGACCCACGTTAAACTCCACTGGCCAGTCATAGACCAGCGCCGCGTATATCCTTTGGGCGTAGGTTTGCAACCCTTGCGCGTCGCTTCCCAGGCGATCGCTGGCAAACTCCGTCGGTTCGAGGAGTGTCCGTTGCCCCATGTGATTGGCATGGCTAAATAATTCAAACGCCAAGGTCAATCCGAGGGCGCGATCGCCTTGGGTATAAAGTGCGGTTGCCAGCGCCAGTTGCGTATTCGCCTGCAATTCCTGACTTTCTACCCATTTCAGTTGCTCTGAGGGCGGGGATGTGGGGGAGAAAGTTTCCTGTCGCTGTCGGAGATCTGCAGATGCCAAGTCATTCGCTTGTTGAAACCGCGCGATCGCCTCCCCGAGGTTTCCGGATTGATAGTACCCTTGTGCTAACCGAAACAGTGCTGGCACGTACTCCCCATCCACCTTCAAGGCGGTTTCGTAAGCGGCGATCGCCTCGGATAGCTGATTCTCCCGGAATGCCCGATCTCCTTTGTCGGAAAGGGGATAGGCAAAGCTGGGATTCGGGGGTAATTGTGCGAGTTGGATGACTTCGATAAAGGTCTCGATGGGAATGCCTAAATTAAACCCGGATTTCACCGCCACGCTATCTCCGGTATCCGGATTGTAAATCGCTTGGCCTTCGGCGCGTCCGTGAATGCCAATCAGACGACCTTGCAAGTCGAATACCGGCCCGCCACTCATCCCGGATTGGGTAATGTTGGTGTACACTAATTCGTAGCCATCCTCTGCCGCCTGAGTTGCCCGTCCGGAAATCGTTCCGGGAGTGAGCTGAAAGATGCGCTCGGTGATGGCAGTGCCAGGATGGGGCCAGCCGGCAATGTAAATCAATGTGCCGGAAGTGGTACTTTCGGCTTGGCCAATTTGCGCGAGGGGATAGTCGCGATCGCTGTCGAATTCAATCAGCGCTAAGTCTACACCGGGCAATTTTCGCACTCGGCTGTAATTTAACGGATATTCGGTTCCCTCTGCGGTGACGATTTGATATTCATCTTCGGTGGCGATCGCATGTTTGGCAGTTAAGACAAAATAGGTGTTGTTTTCTTTGCCGATAATGATGCCGGAAGCGGGATTTTGTCCGTTAACGATGACCGTCACCTGTTGCGCCATTGCTGAGATTTGCTCCGCAGATAATTGCGCGATCGCTCCCGGTGGCGGTAAGGTGGCGATCGCTGCCACTGCGATAATTGCGGCGGGAAATATCGGGTCATTTGCCATTTTTTTTCTCCCTGGATAGAAGGAAAAATTACATCGACATTGAGCGGGCAAAACAGGCGTGCGATCGCCACCCACAGGGTATCTGAATGAGTCGAGCTGATGCCTCCCTCGGGGAGTGCTGGCGCATTTTCCCCAGAGGCGGCGATCGCTTCGCGGGACCCGACCCCATTTTATACCCCCGGTAAGTATATTTACTCAGGTTTATCGGGGGCCGCCCATTTGCGGGGGCATTTCCGGGAGGGGTTTGGGTTCCATATCCCCCCGTCGTCCCCGTCGGGGAGGTAAGGGAGGATATTCTCCGTTTAAATATTTATCGATGTTGATGTACAGGCGCGCTGAGGTTTCCGAAATCGGCTGTGCAGATGCGACGCGGATGCGAAAGATGCGTTGCAAACTGCCTCGGGGATTGCGATCGCCATTCAAGACGAATAACATCCCATTACAAGGTTCGTTTTCCGCTAGGGCCACGCAAGCGACGAGTTCGCCATCCATCATGCCGGTGGTAATGTAATTGAGCTGCCCGCTTTCGTAATAGGTTTGGAAGCGTTGGGAGGTTTCCTCGCAGTGCTGTTGCAAGTCGGTGGCGGGCGGGTTTAAGTCTGTCGGTTTCCAGATGGCGATCGCGATTTCCCCTTCCGGGGTGCGCGCGATCGTGGCGGGGGATCCCTCGATTGTCCCGCAAAAAAAGCGCGTGGGTTCGAGTGCCGCGATCGGTTTCGGGAGTGCCAGTGTCGCCGCGATCGCCTGCAGGGCAAAGACTCCCCAAGCGATCGCCCGTGACGAGATGTTCATCGAAAATTAGGGGTTGGTAAGGGGGGCGAATGGAAACCCCTGTCATTTATGTATGGGGAGGAATTCGCCCC
>NZ_JAYFEQ010000906.1:0-17632 GCF_055795085.1 Phormidium sp. CCY1219
CCATTTCCCCTGGCTCTCATCCCGACGCTCACCAAGCACGGGTAGAGCGCGGGGCTTCCCGCCGAGAAGCTAAAATTAGCAATCACAGGGCGATGATTGACACCGCCGCGTTGTCTGCATTCCTCAATCTCGGGCCGAGAGGATGCCTTGACAAATCGCCAATCGTTCTAGTATAATATGCGCTTTCAGTTGAAGGGCGCACCAGGGCGGGGAATGGTTTCCCAAACCGGGAGAGAATTGCACCAGATTTTTATCCAAGTGGGCAAAAAAGTAGGGAGAGTTTTTCGGGAATGGTTGCGCCCGTCGGGGGAAACCACAGCGATCGCGGATAAAAATTGGCGCAATAATTTTAGAAATCGCCTGCGAGTGGCAATTTTTATGAGACAATGGTGTATCTGCAAAAAAATCGGCGGCTGTGGACAAATTTGGCTGCAGAAACGGCGAACGCAGAGGGGCACAATGGCGCGAAGGCGGGGGAATGGTGGCGGGCAATGCCCCCCCGCGTTCGGTCCGAGGGTGGAACGGCGAGTCAAAATCCCCGATCGCCGCAATTTGTGGGTAGGTTTATTTTAGTTTGCAATGTTTAAAGATGCTGTGTTAAAACGGAAGAACTGCTGAAATTGTCTCAGATAGGGGGATATGGCGATAAGACCCCAGCAATTAAGGAGCCAATAAAAATGCAAGTTAAAGCAAAAAAGGCGCGCGGGGGGCGCATTTCCGGCAAATTGCTCTGTGGCAAAGAGGTCAAAACGTCAGATGTTGCGAGATAATCACTCAGGAGAAGCGATCGAATCGTTTCTGGTTGACGAGAGTTATGATTTCGGTGCGGGAGGCACGTAGTGGCACAGTGTCCGGTTTGTCAAACTACATACATTGAAGGCGAGATCAAAAATTGCTCGACTTGTGGTTGGGATTTGACGCCTTATCCCTTGACTTTGGGACGTATCCCGGATGGGTTTTTGCGGAAGGAACGGGCACAGCTAAAGTGGGCGAGAATGGTGTGGGAAAAATTGCACGCCTCCGGGCCACAGGGGCACAGCGATCGCGTGACCCAGTTGCAGATGCAAGTCTCTCAACTGAACGCTCAGCTCGACTTATCCGCCCAAGAACGAAATGAATTGCAGTCCTTATTCGAGCAAACCGAGTCGGCGTACTGGCAATTACATAGTAAATTCGAACAAAGCGAAAAAGACCGAGAAACCGCGAACCAACAGCGCGTAAGCGCCGAGTCTTTATTGCAAGACACCGAAGCGGCATATCGAGAGCTACACGAACAACTCGAAACGAGCAAAATTCAGCTCGAAGAATTAAATAAAGAATGCAGCGAATTCAAATCGCAAATTCACGAAGCCGCTAAAGCTTATTGGCGGCTACAAGATCGGTTAGAACAAGTCGAAAGCGAGCGATCGCAGCTACAAACGAACCTGGCGCGAGTGCAGTCGGAATGCAACCTGCACAAAGCGAGAGCCAATCAAGTGCAGCGCCAGCTCGAAAGCGCGGAACAACAGCTTGAAGAGTATAAAAACGCGCGATCGGACGATACCGCCGAGGTGAGTGAATTGCAGGGACAATTGCAACAAGCCGCTACAGCATATTGGCAGCTTCAAAGTCAGCTTGCTGACACCCAAGCCGAACTGGAAACCTCTCGCCAAAGCGCTTCGAGTATCAGCGAATCCGAGCGATCGCACCTGAAAGCTCAACTACAAGAAAGCCAAACCAAATCCTCCGAATTGGAAGTGCAGCTCTCTCGACTAGAACTCGAACTCAACGAACAACGCCAAGAACGACAAGTCAGCGACACGCGGTTTAACTGGGTACTAAACGAGCGAAATCAGCTCCAAACCCAAGTAGAAAAAGCCAATCAAGAACTGGTCCAATTACAAGCACAACTCTCTCAAACTCAATGGCAACTCGAAGTCGCCAATCAGGAAAACAGCCGCTTAGTGGAAGCCACCTACAACTCTCAAATTACCCGCAATGCCTCCCTGGGTCAAAACCTGAAAAATACCGCCAGCGTTTTGTTTGTCCTGCTCTCCCTGAGTCCGTTTTTATTGCTGTTCGACCCCCGCTTGTCCGACCCGCTTTTTAAAATCGCCCTTCGCAAAGGTTATATTACCAATGCCAGTGCCCGGGAGTTACAAAACATTCACCTGCAAGGCTCCGAGTTAGATGATGCCAATTTTAGCGACTCCCAACTTAACAATAGCAATTTCAGAAATACTAGCCTGATTAACGCCAACTTTGAAGGAGCCAATTTAAACGGGGTTGATTTTCACCAAGCCAACTTGCGCGCCGCCAATTTAACTAATGCCAGTGTTATTTGGTCTAACTTAAGCGAAGCCAATCTAGAATCAGCTAACTTAAGCGGCGCTAATTTAGAAAAAGCGAACTTAACGGATGCCAATTTAAGCGGCGCTTACTTAAAAAATTCTATCATCGATATTAACACGACCAAAATCGACCCGGAAGATTTGCTGAATTGGAAAATCGTAAATTGGCCGCGCCGAAACCGACAACTCCAAGGTCTGGACTTGAGCCGTTTTAATTTAAACAGCGCTAGTTTAATCGAGGCTAATCTCAGCAATACCAATTTTACGAATGTCAATTTAACCCTAGCCGATCTCAGCGGGGCGAATTTATCTGGGGCGAATTTATCCGGGGCAAATTTATCCGGGGCTAAATTAAAAGACGCGAATTTGGAGGGGGCAACGTTAACGAACATCAAAACCGATAATTTGACCATTTGTCCCAACGGGAGAACCGGTCCTTGTCAGCTTCAGTAGCCTCAGTTCTGATGCGAAATAATTGGCAGGGGATGGGGTGGCCCGTAGGGATTGGCTAACTTTTACGGAAAGCGCCGATGCAAATTATTTGACTTCCCCGCGTGACTACCCCTTGGCAAATCTAGACCTCTCGGGATAAAATATATAGGGGTTTGAATTGCGATCGCTAAACGGAGGTTTAAGAATTGGGACGAGTCAGAGTTCGTCAGCATGTTAACCCATTGAGTCAAGCGTATCAAACACCCGTTAACCCGCCGCAGTGGGATAAAATTTATGCCGATATGAGAAAACCCCTACATATGGATATCGGTTGCGGTTGGGGTCGGTTTTTGTTGAGTCTGGCCCAGTGGGAACCGGATTGGAATTTTTTGGGATTGGAGATTCGCGAATCTTTAGTCGAAACCGCGATCGCCCAACGGGATGAAAAACAAATCCCCAATCTCCACTTTCTGTTTTGCAATGCCAATCCCTCCTTGCAACCCTTACTCGACTCTTTGCCCCCCGGTATTTTGCAGCGGGTTTCGATTCAATTTCCCGACCCTTGGTTTAAAAAACGCCACCAAAAACGCCGGGTGGTACAACCGGAATTAGTCGCCGATATCGCCCACTATCTGTCTGCAGGTGGAGTGGTGTTTTTGCAATCTGATGTGGAAGAAGTGGCGATCGAAATGCGCGATCGCTTCCAAGAACATCCCGCGTTTGTCCTGGAAAATCCCCAGTGGCTTCCCGAAAATCCCCTCGCTGTCGCCACAGAACGCGAACGCCTCACCTTAGACAAAGGCGAACCGGTGTATCGCGCGGTTTTTCGCAAGGGCGATTAAGGGGAAAATGGGGTAAAACCTGCTCTCAATTTCCCCCTTTTTCTGCCAATTAATACCAAGAAGGCAACCACATGCGGGAACTCCATTGTTGCGCGGTGATGGGAAGACCTAAATAAATCGGCATCCAATACCAAAAGGCGATCGCACTTAGCCCGATCGCCCCGATCGCGATCGCGCGCAGGTGGGGGCGAGAACTGCGCCACCAGCGATCCACTAACCACGCCAAGGCTAATCCCGCAAATACCAACGACCCCATATAATGATAGAGAAACAAACAGCGCGTCACCTTCGCCCAAGGAAGCCAATTCGCCAAATAATTCAACCCTAAATAAAGCACTACCCCATCCGAGGGAATCGGGCGATCGCCTCCCCCTTGCACCCTTTCCCACATTCGCATCCCTAACCCCACCATCAACAGGGCGATCGCCGCCGTGGAAAACCACCACAACACCGGATTTCCAATCGCGTGAACCGCATAAACCACCTCCCCCGACTCCGAGGACACCGACGGCACAATCTCGTTTTCCGGTAGCTTTCCCCCGGCTTTTTCATATAAATATAATACCGGACGAATCATCAACGGCCAACTCAACCAACTCGAACAATACGGATGCACCTGTGCCGTATTTCCCACCCGCTGATGAAATCCTAAAATTTGCCGATTCACTTCCCAAAAATCGTATTTTGGGTTAAAATAAATATGCGGAATCCAACTGAGCCGATACACCAGGGCCGGCACTAGCCCTAAATTCACCGCCATCGGCCAAATGCCCAGGGAACCCAAACGCAAACTCGGGTAATTTTTCTCCGCGATCGCCCTTTCATTCCCCTGCCCTTTTCGCCGCCAGAGTTTCGCCGCTATCCACACCAAATAACTACCCAACAAAAATCCCAATCCGTTCCATTTGATAGCTGCAGATGCGCCAAAAAATACCCCGGCAATTCCCAATTTTACCCAATGCGGTTTCCGCCCATTTCCCACGGCTTGCAACACAAAATATTGCCCCAACAAACCGAACAACACCAGATAAACATTCACCAACGCATAGCGCGATTCCACCAGAAACAACCCATCCAACGCCGCAAATAATGCCGCTATCAATCCATAACTGCGACGGCAAGTCAATTGATGGGCAATCCCGGCAATCACCAAAGGCAAAAAAGACCCGGTTAAGGCATTCAACCAGCGATAACTCCAAGTGGTTCGCAGGGAACCAGCCAAAGTGTTTTGCGTGTCGGTACCGATAGGCAAATGAGACCCGATCCACATGGCGATCGCGATGATATATTTCGCCAGGGGCGGATGTCCGTCAAAAAATTCGGTTTGGGTTAAATAATTATTGGCAAATTTGGCATAATAAACCTCATCAAATACTAACGTATTAAAGCGGCTCAATCCCCAAAAGCGCAACGCCAGGGACACGAAAAATATGCCAGCCAATCCCCAAGCATACCAGGGAAATTGTTTCGGCAATTGGGTCATTTGTTGTTGGTCATTAGTCATTGGTCATTAGTCATTGGCGGCTGGATGCAGTATTGTAGGGGATATTGTCGTGCTTTTTATGATTGCCATGAACTCCGACGATCGCCCTTCTTTTCCCACTCCTCCCTCTGGCGGGGAAGGTTTTCTCGCCTCTGTGGCCAGATTTTTCAAATTTAGCGAACATCACACCACCTTTCGCACGGAAATTTTGGCAGGGGTCACCACGTTTATGACGATGGCGTATATTTTAGCGGTGAATCCGGCCATTTTGTCCGATGCAATTTTTTTGCAAGAAGCAGGGGATTTATTTAGCGAACTGGCGATCGCCACAGCGCTTTCCGCCGCCATCGGGACCGCGATTATGGCACTGAGCGCCAATTATCCCTTTGCTCTCGCCCCCGGGATGGGATTGAATGCCTTTTTTACCTTTTCCGTGGTGATTGGGTTAGGGATTGAGTGGCGCATCGCCCTCGCTGCGGTGTTTATCGAGGGGATGATTTTTATCGGACTTTCCCTGTCCAAAATTCGCAGTCAAATCATTCGCGCCCTTCCCGAGTGTATCAAACAAGCCACTGCAGCGGGAATTGGGTTATTTCTGGCGTATATCGCCTTGGCGGGGGATCCGGCGGTAGGCGGGGCGGGATTGATCGTGGCGGATCCGGTGACGAAAACTGCCTTGGGGAACTTGAATCAACCGCCGACGTTGATGGCGATCGCCGGGATTGTGATTACCAGCGCGTTGGTGGCGCGTCGCATTACTGGGGCACTGTTGTGGGGAATTCTCGCCACAGCGGTCCTGGGTTGGATCCTGGGCATCGCCGCGCCACCGACTGCGATCGTGGCATGGCCCGCGTTTCCCACGGATTTAGTCGGACAAGCGATCGCCGGATTGTCCCAGATTACCCGCACCAATCTCTGGGAATTTTTCGCAGTTGTTTTTGTGTTTTTATTCGTGGATTTGTTCGATACCATCGGCACCTTAGCCGGGGTAGCTATTCAAGCCGGTTATATTAAAGAAAATGGAGAATTGCCCCGGGCAAATCAAGCTTTAATGGCAGATGCGATCGCTACCACGGTTGGCGCTTTTTTCGGCACCTCTACCGTCACCACCTATATCGAATCTGCCGCCGGGGTTGCCGAAGGAGGACGCACCGGCTTTACCAGCGCGATCGTTGCTTTTTTATTCCTATTTTCCCTGTTGTTTATTCCCCTCTTGCAAGCCATTCCCGCCTTTGCCACTGCCCCGGCATTAGTTATCGTAGGGGTGTTAATGGCCGGCAACGTGCGGCGCATTCGCTGGGACGATCCTGCCGAATCCATTCCCTCGTTTTTAACCCTTTTAATTATTCCCTTAAGTAATTCCATCGCCGAAGGATTGGCGGTGGGATTGATGACCTATCCGGCGATTAAAGCTTTTCAAGGAAAAGCCCGCGAAACCACCGCCACTCAATGGATTTTAGCCGCTATTTTTCTGCTCAGATTTATCTATATGGCACTCAATCCCACGGAATAAGTGGTAGACGGCAAATCAGCAGCAAGGTGAATCGAACCTCTTCAATTCCCCGCTGATAATTTATTGGTTCCGCTTTTCGACCCAAATAATGTGCTGATTGTCATCGTAGCAGATGCGACCGGATTTCTTGAATTTTTGCAGCATTCGGGTAATGGTCACGCGGGTGGTACAGCAAGCATCGGCGAGTTCTTTATGGGTGAGGCGAACTTTTAAGCGCGTTCCTTCTGGTACCGGTTCGCCAATTTCTCTTTTTAACAACTTTAATAAATTATACAAGCGTTCGTTTACTTTTCGCTTGCCAGAAATGGCTAAAAAAGCTTCAGTTTGACGCAGGCGCTGGTTGATGCGCGGTAACAAAGCTTGCCTCAAGTGAGGAGATGCGGCAAGTTCGGGGAGGGAAATGGAGATTAATTCCACCCTCTCGGAAAGGGCGATCGCTTCATAGATGGGCAGAGAGGTGGTACTCGCGCCAAATGCCATAGATGAACCCACTAATCCCATTAAAACTTCCGATTCCGGGTCGCTGATGGTGCTTAACTTGACTAATCCGCGATCGACGATCCAGATAGTTTCCGGATTCAGGGGAATCAGGTCTCCTTTTAAATAACAATGTTTCGGACGATTTTGGCAGATATCGGAGGATTGTTTTTCCAGCAGTTTCAATCCGAGGAAGTCTGGGCTGACAGGGTGAAATAACCAATGAAAATGACTCGGTTGACCCTGGCGATCGCCTAGGGCGATTGCCCGAACGTTCAACTCAATCCAATCGCGATTGTAGGGGTGTAGGCGAGGCATCCAGTCACCTATCCGTTCTTTTCGTTGCAGTTCGGCAAGTTTGGCATCAAAGATTTCTCGATCGGCGCTGGCGATAAATTCGCCGAGGGATTTGCCCACTAAAAAGTTCTCCGAACAGTTGAGGAATTTGCCAGCGACGGCGTTTGCCTGTTGGATGATTCCTTGGGGATTGGTGACGATACAAGGGTTGGGTAAAAACTCGAATAAGGCTTGATATTTTTCCGGTTCTATTTCCAGTTCGGATTGGCAGGCGGTTAATGCGTCTTGTTCTCGGTTGAGTTGTTCTACCGCAAGCTGTAGTTTTTCCGCCGCGATGCCGACTTCTGTTATAACATTCGGCAGCAACGAAGCAGGGGGTTTTGGGTTGGCGATCGCTTCTTGGTAGAGCTGAAACAACCGTTGTTGCCATTCTTCAAATTTGTCAGTAAAATTATTTGTACTGTTCAACACACACCTCTGGTTCCGATTGTTCTATTTGCAGTTTGCTTTTCCCGGTTTTATTCTTTTCCGGGAAGAGAGTTCAACGTGGCTGTGGCTCGAATCTATTCAGTTGAATGCTCTCGATCGGGTGGGTATGTGGAACCTAGATACGCTTTTCAAAATTATCGAACCCCGCTAACTTTCAATTTGGCAGCAATTTCGGGAGAGTTGAGAAATGAAAGTATCTTTCTCAGGGAAAGCCACGGCACAAGAGTGGCTTTCTCGATCCCCAGTGAGGGTGAATGCTTCTCAAACCCGTTGGGCAATCAAAGCCGCGATCGCCTGAATTGTTCTTGGACCCCCCGATCCAATTGCGATCGCTCCGGAAAGCTGCTAAAACTATCAAAACATTAGCGAGAAAAAACGTCTGTACGATATCGTACATAAATCGGAAAAATTTTAATTGAACTTTATCTGTAGCAATCGCTCGAACTCATCTTGGGTTAATTTATAACACTCGCAAGCGGTGGATTCGAGCCTTTCGCGATTGACGATGGTAATCTTGCCTCGGGTGTAGCGAATCAAGCCCCTTTCCTGCAGCATACCCGCCGCCACGGTGACGCCGGATCGGCGGGTACCGAGCATGGTGGCGATAAATTCCTGAGTCACTTGCAATTCATCGGAGTTGACGCGATCGTGAACCCAAAGCAACCAGCGCGCCAGTCGCTGCTCGATGGTATGATGGCGATTGCAAGCTGCCGACTGGGACACTTGCCCGAACAGAGCTTGGGTATAGAGCAGCAGCAGTCGTTGCAGGGTACTTCCGCCGGCACAGAGGGTTTTGAGTTGTGTGGCGCTCATCTGCATGGCACGACCCCCCACTTGCACCACTGCAGTGGTGATTTTGGTGCGATCGCCGCCCCACACCACCGGCAATCCCAACATGCCTTCATTCCCCACCAATCCCACTTCTGTGGTGGCTCCACTTTCCAAAATCGAGACTAAGGAAATCACCGCTTCTGTGGGAAAATAAACCCAGGAGATCTCCTCGTCAGGGCGATAGAGCACATCCCCCAGGGATAGGGAAACGGTTCTTAAATGAGGAGTGAGGCGCTGAAACTCTGCGGGTGGGAGCGCTGCGAGTAGTTGATTTTCTGGAATGTGAGATTCTTCAGAAACAGACATTGGGCGTTCTTTCTCGGAAAGCTTACAAGGGTGAAACCAGCAAAGGCAGCAAAATGGGTCTAAAGAACCGATTTTTCAGGCTCAGCGGGTTTTTTTTAACCCGATCGGCGAAACTGACGCTTATGCGTTGCCTCACCGTCGCTTTTCTTAAAAATACCAAGATATTTTGCGAAATTTGGTACGGTAGCGTACATACATCCCTCAATTTCACATCCACCGGAGAATCCACCAGGAGTCATGGGGCATGGTTGAGGGCGATCGGAGGCACTCAGGTGCTAAAAAAAAGGCGATCGAGGAGAAAATCTGGGAAAACTTTATGCTACTATCGGAAAATTCGCAGTTATTAAGTCGTCGGAAACGCCATGTTATGGATTGCCATTCACAGCGCATGGTTGGGGGAAAAACCGCCAAGCAATGAAAACCGGAAACCCGCCGAGAAGAATGTCGCTCTCGGAAACGGTGTGCGCCAAAAAACCAAGCCACTTCCTTGCACCGAACCATTGTTGTGTCGCCAGGGAGTGGCTTCGTTTTTGGGGAGAAATTGGGCGATCGCCTTTTGAGCTAGGGATAAATCCAACCGATTACCTTTAAATCTGTTCGTCTGAGCAAGAATACGCAGCGTCGGATGTCTGAACAACTGATTAACTTAACCTTCCGATACGTAACTGAAGTCGTGGAAGCGGTTTTAGAAGAAACGAAGCAGCATCGAGAGCGAGTGATTTTTCTCGATCCCCAATGGCGGCACAAGCTAATTTTTCACGTCCTCGATCGCGTGCCGAATCATTATACGATTCTCAGGGAAACCGAGAGCTTACCGCAGGATATTGAGTGGATATACTCAGTGGCAGAACGAGTGCAAATGGAAATTTTGATTCGTCAGAGCATGATAGATCTGCTACCCGACAATCGAGAAGGGATAAACCGGAACCAATCCTCCAGCTAATCCCCTTCATGGTTTAGGCAATGAACGGGTAAAATCCCCCATTCGCAGGGGCTTTCCTGCTTCCCAGTCTATGCTGGGAACGCTTTTGTGAGAAATATATATTGTGGGTCGCTTGGCGCAAGCTGTCGCACAAAGAATTTAGGGAATTCAGTGAGATTAATTGGGGTGGCTTGACCCAACGGAGTCTATATCTAGGAGCGATGGGTACCGGGCAGGTATAGCTTGTGGTGGGCAACTCAATGGAGCGACGGTAGCCTGTGGGGAAAGCTGGCAATAGAAACGAAAGAAAGCCTTGGGCAATCCAACATCAATCCATTCATCCTCCTGAAGATAGATGCTCTCCCCCTGAGATTGTCCTATGGTTTTAGGTTGCGCGATCGCAGGCGCAAACCCCCGGGAAAGGGAAAACCAGAGGCGATCGGTGCCAGCAGAGAATTGCAGCAGATATCCCTGGTTCTGCGGGGCTAGGCAAGAGAGCGAGGGTCAGATAAGAACGGGGGAGAAACAGCGAAATCCGCACGGTAGCAGGAGAAAAAAGACCAGAAGAGGAACGAGCCGGCAGAAACACTCAGAATAATACCTACTTAATAAAATCTACAAAAGAAGAAGATATTGGGGTGAGAAAATTATCTGGGCAAATCAGTCTGTAGATAGATGAAAGGAACGGTTCATATTTACTAGATTGGTAAGTGAAGAGAACAGAGGACAAGTTTTATATGGCTCTTGTCAAAATTCACGATTTTTATCCGAATTATCGAGAAGAAATTTTTGGCGGCACCGACATCAAAGGAATGGATGTCTATGCAGGTACCACCGATGAAAAAATTGGCACCATTTACGATATCCTTCTAGATGAAACCGGTCGGTTTCGCTATCTAGTGATTGACACGGGCTTTTGGATTTTCGGCAAAAAAGTGTTGCTACCTATCGGATCGGCGCGCATCGATTATGATGCGGGGCGCGTGTACGCGATCGGATTGGTAGACAAACATCAAGCCGAACAACTGCCCGAGTACGACGAACTGATGCCCATCGATTACGAATACGAAGAACGGGTGCGCAACGTCTATCGCCAGCCCCGTGCAAAGGCAACTCAAACCCAACAAAAAACTGCCACCACCCACAATCGCGAGACCTACAGCTACGACAAAGAACCTTCTCTGTACGAGCTGCGCGAACAAGATCACAAAAACCTGAAGCTTTACGAAGAACGGCTGTTGGCGAATAAAGACCGCCACAAAGCTGGTGAAGTTGCAGTTGGTAAGCGGGTCGAAACCGAAACCGCCCGCGCTGCAGTTCCCGTAGAGAAAGAGCGCGTGGTCATCGAACGCAGCAGTCCCGCCGCCGGCCAAGAGCGCCGCGTGAAACCCGGTTCGGTTGAGTTTAACGAAGGCGAAGTGGCACGTGCCGAAGTGTACGAAGAAAATGCCGACATCAAGAAAGAAGCTTTCGTCCGCGAAAATGTTGATGTTCACAAGGAAGTCGAACGCGACACCGTAGAAGCGGAAGAAACCATCCGTCGCGAAGAGTTAGAAGTGGACAAAGAAGGAAATCCGGTTGTCAAGCGCAATCGATAAATATAACCTTCTGAATGAAATAGCTGCCTTCTCAACTGTTTCGGTTGAGAAGGCATCTCGCGACAATTCGTCGCCCCGGAATAAAGAAGAGAAACACCTCACCGGGTGGTTCTTTGTGCATTGCAACTATCAAAGGATTTTGCAGCAACTTTTTATAAAAGGAGATTAAGGAAAATTATGAGTAGCTACAAGGCCAAACGGCAGGATTCCGTACAGTTTCGCGAAGATCTGCAACCTCGGGTGGACAATCTGCGAAACCAGCTCCAAAATTTTAAAGTGAGAGACCCTGACGGTGAAGCGATCGGCCACGTCAGGGACTTGATTATGGGGGACAATGGCAAGCTACATTTAGTGGTGTCGGGAGTAGAAAACCCAGACACTCCCAGGTTAGTGCTAATTCGCAGCGATTTGATTCAGAAAATCGAATATGCAACCGATTCGGTATTCGTTATTGTGAGTCGAGAACAATTTGACGGGTTGCCGGAATATTATGAAGAAATGGTGGGCAGACCGGCAGTGGATTCCTCCGATGTGCCGCGAGACTGGCTCTCCGAACCGGCAGCGAATGCGGGACAAACCCCTCCCCAGGCAAAAGAAGAGTGGGTCAGAGCGCAGAAGCGCGTTCGGGAATCCCCTGGGGCACCAGAATCTTCTACCTCGGCGAAAACACCCCTGCGCGACGATCGCGCCAAACGGCAAGTGAGTATCGAAGACGACATTCAGGTACTCGAAGAACGCTTGCAGGTCGATCGCAGCAAACGGAAAGTGGGCGAAGTGGTGGTCCGCAAAGAAATCGAAACTCGCGTGGTGGAAGTGCCGGTGCGCCGCGAGAAATTAATTGTGGAACAAGTGAGTCCGGAGAGCAAACCCCTGGCGGAAGTGGATCTGGGTGAGGGACAAGTCACGGGGTTAGACTCTGCTGAGAATGGTTCTTCGGGGGGAGTAACCGCTAAACCCACAGTTAGCGGCGAGTTTACCTCGGTGACAATAGCGGCACAGATTTTAGACGCGATCGCCAGCCGCCAACCGGAAAGCTGCAGCAAAGTGCGCTTGTCTCTCGAAGTGGAAGACGAGCGCTTGCTGGAAACCTATCAACAGTGGTTCGAGCGCTACTCGAATGGTTAATCCGGTTCGGGAAAACATATAGCATAAACCCCGCCATTTGTCAATCTTTTTTTGCCACAACTTTGCCCCGCAACAGCCAGAATCCGGCGATCGCCCTTGACAGAAAACCCAGCTTTTTTATACTATAATGCGGGGTTTAAGTTAGGTATGAACTGAGAGAGTTGCGATGAAACTGAAAATAATGACAATCAATCTGCGCTTCGATAAGCCAGATAAGGATGAAAGTGCCTGGGCCGTGCGGCGCTCTGCGGTAGCGGCTCAGATCCGGCATTACGACCCAGATATCATCGGCACCCAAGAGGGATTAGCCCATCAACTGCTGGACTTGCATCGGTTGTTGCCCGAGTATCAAAGTGTGGGGGGCGATCGCGAAGCCAAGGGCACCCAGGAACGCTGTGCGATTTTTTTCCGTTTTCCCAAATTACACTGTGTGGGTATGGGTGATTTTTGGCTGAGCGAAACGCCCGATCGCCCCGGTAGCATGACGCCACATTGGGAAAATCCGGTGCCTCGGATGGCCACTTGGGGCGTCTTTGCGGCGGGGGAGTCAGAGCAAAAGGTGGCGGTGTGCAATACGCACTTAGACTACCATAGCGATCGCGCCCGCAAGCTGGGTGCCCAATTGATTCGCGATCGCCTCGCCACTCTGGAAGTGGAAGCAATAGACAACTTGCAACAAACCGCCCTATTCTTCATCACTGGGGATTTTAACGCCGAACCCGGTTCCCCGCCGCGAGAAACCCTGGGCGGAAAACTCGGCGATCGGGCCGACGCGCCGCAACTGCGAGACGCCCTCGCCGATGTGGAATTAGACCGACAAAAAAGCTTTCACGACTTTACCGGGAAAGCTTTTGCGGCGGTGGATACCATTTATTACGATGCCCGCCTCACCTTGCAACAGGCGACGGTAGACCCCCAGCAATGGGAAGGCGTCTGGCCCAGCGATCACTATCCGGCGATCGCTCAATTCAAATAAGCCAATTCCTACTCCGCCTCCGGTTCGATTCCCGCCGCGCGAAGTTGCGCGGCTAATCGTTCCGCCCGCTGGCGTTCGGTTTCGGCGCGCTGGCGTTCGGTTTCGGCGCGCTGGCGTTCTGCTTCCACTCGTTCCGAACCCCACAACAGTAAATTTCCCGCTTCATCCCACCAGCGCAACCAGTAGTCCTCGCGGTTGTCCCGAGTTCCGCGCCATACGCCTAAAAAAAGCTGCATTTCTGGTATCCAAAAGCGGTTTTGCTGGTCTGCATGCTGCAGGCGATATTGTTTCGTATCGCCCAAATGATAGAATTCCAACCTGCCGGTTTCTGGGTCAAAAATCCCGTAATTCGGCACTTGCAAAATTCGTTCGTAGAAGAAGAATTTCCCGGGGGGATAGGTTTCTTTGATGGAATATTCTTCCCCTGGAGTTGCTGACAAAAACTCCAGCACCAACATCGGCGGGTCTCCCTGCAGTTGCGGCGTATAGCTGCGAACTACCTCGGAACGCGCCACGGTAATTTGAGGAATGTAGGCCCAATCGGGGGCTTTTACTGCGATTTTGCCATCGATGGTGGCACAAATGCCGTAGTTGGTTGGGGTTAAGGCATTCGCAGGCAGTTTTCCCGCAAGCTGCAAGCTTTCGGTGAGAGCTGCGGCGATCGCCGGTTGGTTAATATTATCCACTGGATCGTCGGGTAAAACAAAATCATCGGGTAACTTTTCCCAAGTGATGGTGTAATTCGCGGAGGCTAACATGATGATTCGTCCAGGCAGACTGAGTTTTTTTATTCTATCACCTTGGTTGGCTTTTGGCAATCATCTGCGACATTTTTTGCTTTTTTATACTGGATGGGGAGGAGAATTTCCATTGTTGTCCCTTTTCCGATGTCGGAGCGACAAAGCAACTCGCCGCGATGCTTTTTAACGATGGTTTCATAGCTGATATAAAGTCCCAATCCCGTTCCTTGACCCACGGGTTTGGTGGTGAAAAAAGGGTCGAACATTTTGCCCTGCCGGTCTGGTTCGATGCCGCCGCCGTTGTCGGCGATCGCAATACTCACGCGATCGCCGTCTCGCAAAGCAGTTTGTATTTTAATCTCGCCCGGTTTTGGGGGTTTCAAGTGGGCGATCGCATCAATGGCATTGGTTAACAGATTCATATAAACCTGATTGATTTCTCCACTGAAACATTCCACTTTGGGCAAGTTGCTGTATTCTTTAATCACTGCAATCGGATCGGTGCTTTTTTTATCCGCTTGATGGGAATCAAACCCCGCCAGTCGATGTTGCAGAATCAGCAGGGTACTTTCAATCCCTTCGTGAATATCCACGGACTTGAGCTGCGCTTCATCTAAGCGGGAAAAATTGCGAAGACTTAACACAATCCGTTGGATGCGGTTGGCTCCGGATTGCATGGAATCTAGAAGTTTAAAGCAGTCTTTGGCGATGAATTCACAGTCTATATCTGCCTCTAAATCGAGGATTTCTGCATCGGGATTCGGGGTTTTTTCCTGGTAAAGGGACAACAGCTCGATTAAGTCGCGAAAGTAGTCTTTGGCGGGGGGAAGATTGCTGTAAATAAAACTAACGGGATTGTTGATTTCGTGGGCAATGCCGGCAACGAGTTGCCCCAAACCGGTCATTTTTTCATTTTGAATGAGTTGGGCTTGGGTTTGTTTGAGCTGACGTAACGTTTTGGCGAGGGAGTCGGCTTTTTCTCTTAAATGAATTTCCTGGCGTTGCAGTTGTTGGTTGGCGCGAGAGAGTTCTTGGGTACGTTCGATGACCCGGGATTCGAGTTCTTCTTTGGCTTGTTGTAAGCTGGCTAATGCCTCACGACGTTCTTCCAAGACTGCCATTAATACCAGGGTGGTGACAGAAATAACGCCAATAAATGATTCTAAAAAGAGGAGAGAGGCATTGAGAGAATCGCGGACAAAGGAACTGCGATCGAGGATAGTGCCGGCGATCGCCATTCCACCAGTGAGGGCGATCGCCAGGGTTGTCCAGCGATCGGAAAAGCGAAATGCCGCCCAAACCAGCAATGGTAGGGTTAAATATTCTACAGGGTGAGCTTCCCAAAAGGCTAACTTCACCACTATCCCAAACAGCAACAGCCAACTGAGACTTTCCAGGCGGAAAGGGCGAAACTCTTGCCGAAGCTGATGCCACGGGGAGGACTGTTGTGAGGTGGCTTGAAAAAAGCGATGCCAGGTTAACAGAACCGGGGTAAAAATCAGCACGCCGGCTGCATTCGACACCCACCAGGTGGTCCAGGAGGAGCCAAATCCGGACCAGGGAACCCATTGTGCGACGCACAGGGCCGCAACCCCGACGGTGGCGCTGATGGTTTGACTGGCGATCGCCCCCCAAGCCACAAATTGAAACACCTCCCCCGCCCGTCGGAAGGGATAGGGAGTGCGGGTAAAGCGCTGGATGAAATAGGCTCCAAAGAGAGGGGTGAGGGTATTGCCCCCAGCAGTAACGGCCCCGATCGCCAGACTCACGGGACTCGGATCGAGCACCACGGAAATGCCAAACGAACCGAGGGCGATACCGAGTAGGGTTTTTTTCCCCCACAAAAGTACCGCCGCCAATCCAATTCCCGCCGGAATCCAAACCGCTGTCACATTCCCGGGGAGGACTGCTAATTTGAGTCCGAGGATGCCCAACAAACAGTAAACAATCCCCAGGGCGAGATTGAGGGTCAGGTTTTGTCTTAGCTTCAGGTGCGGCTGTTTTCTTTCCATCTCAAACTCCGTAGGGGTCTGCTGTGTCAAAAGCACAGTCACTTACCGCCGATTTTAATGCAAATTTAGAAGTTGCCATTTTTGAGCTAGGTGTTCCCCTGCTTGCCAGTCTAACGGCGTTGCAGTCTTGAGACTGGGGTGCGCTTCGAGGGACATTTCTGGGCAGGCATCCACCGGACGATCTAGGGGGTTATACAGTTACCGGGCTAAGCCAACGCCGTTGCGCGCGAATTCGGCTATGGTTTCGTTGGAGAGTTCGTGGGTTGCCATTGCCCGTAACATCATTAGGGGCAATGTGAGGTGATCCGCTCCCGCTTGCAAGGCGGCGGCGGCTTCGGCGGGGGACTTGATACTGGCGGCTAAAATTTCTACATCGCTATCCCTCAGCACTTCTGCCATGTCTCGCACTAAGCCGATGCCATCGCCGAGTAACCGGGTGGCGCGGTTTACATAGGCGATCGCGATTTTGGCACCGGCTTCGCGCGCTACCGCCGCCTGCGCTGCACTGTAAATTGCCGTTACCGAACAGGTAATTTCTCCCGACAAATCGTCCACGACTTGAAATCCCACTGGGGTTGCCGGAATTTTTAACACGGTGCGATCGCCGATAATCTTATACGCCTTGCGCCCTTCGCGCCGCATGCCCTCAAAATCCGCCGCCATAAGCTGGTAGTACAGCGGTCCGTTGCTCAAGGGAACCAGTTTTTTCAAGGTCTCTTCCGGGGAGAACTCGCTTTTTGCCAATAAGGTAGGATTGGTCGTGATGCCTTTTACCCACCCCATTTCTCTCGCGGTTTGCGCTTCCGATGCGATCGCTGAATCCAGATAAATAGCCATAACGCTCCTCGATGTTCGTTGCTTTGTTCAAACCAGGTGCAAGTTAATTTTTGCATACCCACTGTGGGGAGACGCTACAGACGCGATTTATCCCGTTTGTACAACTTCGTCTTTTCCCCCAGGGGACAGGAGTTAATTTGCTTCCCCTTCCAACCTGCGGGACTTTTCTACGGCGCAACTTGTCTGATAAGTTGAACAAACGCGATCGCACGGTGGAGATTGCGACGGGGTGATTTTTCGTCCCCTTTGCAGAAATGCTGAACGCAGTTCAGCGCCGGAGTTGGTAGAGGCAAAATCTCCAAACTCTGGTAAACTTGTATCAGCTCAATGGGTACGGTAAAGGGTGGACACAGATTCCGAGCCAACCGGAGACACGACCCATTTGGCAAGGCTGGATGCCCTGTAAATCCTGGTATCGCCCA
>NZ_JAYFEQ010000907.1:0-1788 GCF_055795085.1 Phormidium sp. CCY1219
CGTAATTCCGGGTCTACGCCAGTGCGGATATCGGCATTGGCTTCGGCGAGAATTTCTAACAACGTGCGAGCGCGGGCGCGTTCGCTGGCACTGAGGGCTTGTTTGTCATAGCCTTTATCGGGATTTTGCTGGTGCAACTGCATCAGCAAGTCGATGTAGAATTCATACTCACCCTGGTTTTGAGCAAAGTAGGACTGGCGCAGTTGTTCGCTATCGATTTTGGTGCGGAGGTCTTCGATAATGGCAATGGCCGCTTCCATGTCCGTCAGTGCTTCCGTGAGATTGCCTTGGCTGCGTTTTGTCCAAGCGAGATTGTTGAGAGTAGCCACTTCCCCTGTCTTATCTCCCACTTCCCGTCTCAGGGGCAAGGATTGGTTGTAGTAGTCAAGGGCGGTTTGCTTGTCTCCCAGGGCGTCGTAAACCCGGCCAATATTGTTGAGGGTAACGGCTTCCTGTGCCTTATCCCCCACTTGCCGTGACAGGGGCAAGGATTGGTTGTAGTAGTCAAGCGCCGTTTGCTTGTCTCCCAGGGCAGAGTAAAGTGCTCCAATATTGTTGAGGGTAAGCGCAACGCCTGCCTTATCCCCCACTTGCCGTGACAGGGGCAAGGATTGGTTGTAGTAGTCAAGCGCCGTTTGCTTTTCTCCCAAGTCAGAGTAAACTCCGCCAATATTGTTAAGGGTTCTCGCTTCCTGCCGCTTATCCCCCACTTGCCGTGACAGGGGCAAGGATTGGTTCAAGTAGTCAAGCGCCGTTTGCTTGTCTCCGAGAGCGTCGTAAACCAGGCCAATATTATTGAGGGTAATCGCTTCTCCTGCCTTATCCCCCACTTGCTTTCTCAGGGGCAAAGATCGATCGTAGTAGTCGAGGGCTGTTTGCCACTCTCCCAGGGCGGAGTAAACTAAGCCAATAGAGGTGAGGGTAACGGCTTCGATTGCCTTATCCCCCACTTGCCGAGACAGGGGCAAGGATTGGTTGTAGTAGTCAAGCGCCGTTTGCTTGTCTCCCAGGGCGGAGTAAACCCGCCCAATATTGGAGAGGGTAGTGGCAACGCCAGCCTTATCCCCCACTTGCTGGAACAGGGGCAAGGATTGGTTCAAGTAGTCAAGCGCCGTTTGCTTGTCTCCCAGGACGTCGTAAACCATACCAATATTATTAAGGGTAGTGGCTTCCTGTGCCTTATCTCCCACTTGCTGGAACAGGGGCAAGGATCGCTCGAAGTAGTCGAGGGCTGTTTGCCACTCTCCCAGGGCGAAGTAAACCCGGCCAATATTGGAGAGGGTAACGGCTTCCCCTTTCTTCTCCCCCACTTGCCGATACAGGGGCAAAGATTGGTTGTAGTAGTCAAGCGCCGTTTGCTTGTCTCCCAGGGCGTCGTAAACCGCGCCAATATTGTTGAGGGTAACCGCTTCGATTGCCTTATCCCCCACTTGCCGTGTCAGGGGCAAAGATTGGTTGAAGTAGTCAAGCGCCGTTTGCTTGTCTCCAAGTAAGTTGAAAATGCTGCCCATTCCTAGCAGGGCGGCTGCTTCACCTGCTGCATTCCCTGCAGCGCGATATGCTTGGCGTGCGGCTTCCAACTTTTGCAGGGCTTCTCGTATCGATTCTGCTGTGCCTTGTTGAAATAGTTGCACTCCTTCTTGCAACAACCGATCGCCCTCTGAACTGCTACTATTCTGAGCTATCCAATTCTGCCCAGTTGTCCTTAATTCTGACAACGGATTTATCTCCTGCGCGGAACTCACTGGGGCAAAACTCGACCCCAGCAGCAGCGTTACCGCTACGGCT
>NZ_JAYFEQ010000908.1:0-296 GCF_055795085.1 Phormidium sp. CCY1219
ACTGGAAAAATTTATAAAATTGCCAATTCTCGGTATATGTTGGGGCGATGCTATGGGAATTTAAAGCAGCCAGAAACGGCAATTTCCTGGTATGAGCAAGCGGTTGAGTTGTATCGGAAATTGAACGTCACAGAATGGGCTTTATCGGGATTGGAATATCTGATTAATTTGTATCGGGAGTTGAAACAGGATGAACAGGTTATTGCCTCTTACCAGCGACGGTTAGAGATTTTTCGGGAATTGGGCGATCGCATTGCGGAATACAGCTCGCTTTACGACTTAGCAATGTTTCAGTT
>NZ_JAYFEQ010000909.1:0-9147 GCF_055795085.1 Phormidium sp. CCY1219
GCTCATCGGCGAAAGAGATATCCGAAAAATCCTCTGGCTGGTCTAATTCCTCCACCGCTTTTGGCGTTTCCCCTTCCACCGACTCATCGGCGAAAGAGATATCCGAGAAATCCTCTGGCTGGTCTAATTCCTCCACCGCCTTCGGCGTTTGCGCTTCCTCTAGCTCATCGGCGAACGCCATATCCGCACCATCCTCGCTCAGGTTGAATTCCTCTTGCTTGTCCCCGTCGGGGGAGTCTGTGGCTGAACCGAAGGAGGCAAAAATATCCTCGGAGTCTGGACTTGGCGGCGAAGTTTTTGGTGCGGTTTCATCCACAGCGTCGGGGGATGCAGCAGGGGCGGGTTTCGGGTACCCCTGGCGCTTGTCTGTGCCGCCAACTGCTGCCTCGCCTGCTGCATCCTCCTCAGATTTTAATTTAGACAGATCCTCGTCAAGCTTTTGCAGGGTGGACTTGTCCAGCCAGAGGTCCTGGTAATCCTGCTCGGCGAGGTTTTCCGAGGTCAGCAAATCCTCCTCCGGGGAAGCCGGTAAGTAGGATTGTCGGTCCGGGTCCGGGGAATCCAGGAACGGATCGAACTCAGCGCGATCGCCGAGGTCTGGGGTGGAGGGTTCCGCTTCTGGGGTGGGGGGTGAATCGGCGGCGACGGGGGTTTCTCCTGGGTCTGTCGGAGGTGCGATCGCCTCGGTATCTTCTCCGAGATCTGCCATCAAATCCCCCACCGACACCCTATCCTCGGGTTGTGAATTCGGCGCGCTCATTTCGCGATCGTCGGCGGTGGGCGATTCGGCGGCGAGGTCCGTAGCGCGCGAGGGTTCCTTTTCAGGTGACGCAGTGCGATCGCCCGGTGGGTTGGGTTCCTCCAGGTTCTCTTCCCTCGCCAACTCGTCCCAAAATGCGTCAGGGGCTATCTCCTCTTCCTGGATTTCCGGAGCCTCATCGGTTTGCGACACCCCAGCAAATAAGTCCTCTTCGTCCCCTACATTTCCGGGGGCGGAGGCATCCGACAGGGGTGGTTCCTCCTCTGGTGAGCTGGGGCTGAAGGGTTCCCAATCCCGGGTCAATAAATCCTCTTCATCGCTTTTCTGGGTGTCCGATGGTGCGGCGAATTCTGCCGCCGCCTCAAAGTTGCGCTGGGAGAGTTCCTCGCGCGTGAGTGCCTTGGGAGTTTCTGGGGGAGTAGTTTCCCGGTTGTCTTCTTCGAGAGTGGCGCTGTCTTGCGCCTCGGAATCTTCGCCGGCCTCGAGATTTTCTAAATCGCCGAGGTTAAGCGAGGGATCGGTATCGGTTTGCGGAGGGGGGCTGGAGACGCTGGGAAATAATTCCGCCCCCGCATAAGGAAAGTCGAGAAGCAGGGAGGAAGGGAGTGTGGGGGGGCGATCGCCGGTTTCGGTTTCCTCGCTGTCCTCCGTTTCTCCTTCTTCTGCAGGGGGTGCGGTATCTTGCGGGGTTTCCGGTTCCTCCGCATCTGGGGCGGGTTGGGTGCCTGTTTCGGATTCGGTTTTCCGGCGCGAATCGATATCGGCGAAGATTTCGCGAAAACTTTGTAATTGCAGGTTAGATTGCAGATAGCTGGAGGTTTCTTGCCCCAATAGCTGGGCCAAGTGGTTGACTAAGGCGCTCACCATGACTTCGCCCTGTTGTCCCAAATTGTGCATTTGTTGCAATCCTTCGGATAAGGATTGGTTGTAGCTTTGCACGTTGCGCTCTAGGGATTCAAAGACTACCCGCACGGTGGAGTCGAGGGACATCAGCAGGCGATCGGACTGGGCTTGCAACATCCGCAGTTGTTCTAAGCGCTGTTGTGGGTGCAAGAGTCGCGCTTCGGAGAATTCCGGCGCGGTGCTGGGGTCGCGCTCAGAACCGCCCAGGGAAGGGGGTGAGGGAGAGGGGGTTTCGCTTAGCAGTTCGGCTTCTAGATTGCCGATCGCCGTGTTCACTTGTTCCGTGAGGGTTTGTTGCAATGGGCCGATTAAGGCTTGCAAAAACTCGGCGATCGCTTGCTGCTGGGATGCCTGCTGACCTGCTAAGGTGTAATGATGTCGCTGTTTTTGTTCCAGTTGTCGGAGTTGTTCGACTAAGGTGCCTCGTTCTTGTCGCAATGCGGCGATTTCTTCTTCTAAGGGTTGCAACAGGTTGGCGCGCATTGCCATCATGTCTTGGACGAGATTTTGCCACACCTGTTGCGCGGCGGCTGGATTGTTGGCATCTAATGCCGCTTCGCTGTTGGGACGCGAACCTCCCGAACCGGCGGCGGAAGGCGTCTGCATTCGGGGGGCGGGCGGGAGTGATGCCTCTAGCGCCTCCCGTTGCAGTTGGTCATCGAGATAGTGGCGAACTCGTTCTAGAACTCGCCTAGTTTCCCCGGAACTCCACCACGCAAGGCGGGAGTTCATCTTTCGGAGGATTCCGTCAATGTCGGCAATTAAGGCTTGAATTTCTTCACAATTAGAACTCACAGTAGAACCTCTGGCTATAACGAAAGCAGGTATCTCGGACTGGCTGAAGTCAAGACTGCCCTGGTTCCAGGTTTTGTAGATTTTGCTTGCGCGGGTGCAAGGGAGGGTCTCGATATGGCAGGCTACGATCGCGTTCCTGGGATCGAGGGGCTTCTAGGGTGCGAAATCGGGTTAATCGGGGATCGCTCAGTGGGCAAGGGGGGTTTATTCAAAGGAAAGCCAACCATCTGTGAGCTCGCTCGGTCCTGGTTTCCTGCTTTTTCTCTTATTTAAAAATTTACCTTAAACTCGTGCGGGTTGGCTGTGGGGCTGGTGATGGATCGCGCGAAGCAATGGGGGTTTGCCTGGATTAATATTCCCGGGGGCTTGATTTCCAGTGTCAGCCAGCCGGGGTGGCGCAGACCCTTGCAGGGCTTCTCCCCCCACGGTGCGCTAAGCGCCTAAATCTCTGCGATTTCACCCCTGAGAAGGTTTTCGCCCGCCCATCCGGTGTGTTTCCCGGTTAACCCAATCCGGGCATGGTTTGCTGGCGATCGCCGATTGCCAAACCTAGCGGCATTCGAGGACCGTGCAATCGAGGAAATACACCGGGTGTAGGGTTAGACACCCTTCTAGGCTATTATGACTATGGGTTTTCCGGCAAATTCTGCCGGAAAACTGCCGATTCCTGCGGGTTTGGTTTCGATTCCTCCCGCGATCGCCGCTTTCAATCGGGTTGGTTGGGATCCACTTTTCCCCTCTCCCGCACTGACAGGCAATCTCTGCTGCATTCCACCTCGTCAGTCGGGGGTAAAATACGCTGTGGTCTGCCGAATTACTTGTAGTAAAGTATTCACAGAAGCTCCTTGCTTGGCTGAGGCGCAATCTGCGATCGCTTCTCCTCTAGGGCACAAAAGCGCGTTTTTTCTTCACTGCAACTACACTGTTGCTTTAGCTTGCAACGGTGATGCAGGGTGAAAATCACGCTCCGGTTTGCCGAAGAATGAAGCTACGGTCATGCCGGTGTGGTATGGAATTCCATGCGATACTTCCGGAAGATTGTACCTCTGTGCCGCTTGTCCATTGCCCCGGAACCGCGATCGGCTTGCGTGCTTTTCCATCAAGGAAAAAAAACTTATTATTGTTTTGTCACTATTTAGATACAAACTGCGTCAAAAAAATCGCTTGGGAGCCTGTGGGGATGAAAGAGCATAACCAGTCAATCTCAATAATGACCAGTGGGTTGGGGAACCCCCCCAAAACATTCGCCAATGATTTGACCGCAATGATGCTAGCCATTTCCGCATTGCCCCTCGCTCTACAGATAGGCGTTCAAATTTTAACACAGATTGGTTGATGGATTTATGAAGAATTTTGAACGTTTCTGGGGAAGACTTGGTGTGCTGCAAGGCTGTTGTCTGCGCTTTTGCAACCCATTGAAATGTTATCTGCCATCCCCTTTTTAAATGGAACGCCCCCTATAATTGAGTTTTTTGCGATCCGAAGCGCGTTTATGACAGGATGGCCCACATGGACGACCGATATAGCCCTCGCGATACCGTACCGAATATTGATGAATTAATTCGTCAAACGCCTTTTTTTAAAGGCTTGCCCGAGCCAGTTGTGGAAAAAGCAACCGCTCATATTGTCAGCCGTACCCATCCCCCCAATCAGGTCATTTTGTTGGAAAATGACTGGGGAAGTTCGGTGTATTTTCTCCTGGAAGGATGGGTCAAAATCCGCACCTACAACTTGGATGGGAAGGAAGTTACCCTTAATATTCTCGGCACCGGCGAAATCTTTGGCGAGATGGCGGCACTCGATGAGGTGCCGCGCTCGACTGACGTGATTACCCTCGCCCCAACTACCATTGGCAACCTCCCCGCTCAAGATTTTGTAGAGTTAATTCATACCGAACCTTTAGCTGGCATTCGCTTGGCGCAGCTTATGGCCCGCCGTCTGCGACAAGTCAACCGCCGACTCCGCTTGCGCGAATCGGACAGTACCTCCCGAGTGGCTGATATTCTGCTCTTCTTAGCCGAAGGACAAGGAAAGGAATCCCCCAACGGGACTGAAATCCCCAATCTACCTCATCGAGAATTGAGCAGTTTGAGCGGATTGGCTCGCGAAACGGTGACTCGGGTTCTCAGTAAGCTGGAAAAAAAGGGTCTGATTCGACGCGATCGCGAAACCCTTTGCATTCGAGAGCTCCACGCCCTCGAACGTCTGCTGGTGTAGTCTGACCCCTCTCGGGATAAACTCCAAGGAGTCGGGGGGCGATCGCCCCCCCACCTACTCTCTCCCCTCCTCTACCCTGTTGTCTCCCAATCCTCCCCAATTCCCCGTTTTTCCCCATCGTCACTCCATCACCCAAAACACGGCTTCAATTCCTACCCCCTTGACCTCGATTTTTGGAGAAAACGCAATGCAATTTCAACGAATTTTCGTAGCCTTAGATGAGTCGCAATTATGCCAATGGGTATTCGATCGCGCTGTGGATATCGCCCCGTCCAATTCCGCTTCTCTACTGCTATTTCATTGTCTCGCTCCCGAAAATATCGGCCAGTCCATCGGTCCGATGTCCGCCGAATTGGGCTTATATCCAGACATGGTGGAGCGTACCTACGAGGCGCAAAGTCAGTATCTCGAACAACACCAAAACCAAATTCGCCAAACCCTCCAACACTATTGCGAAATCGCTACCGCTAAGGGATTCGCTTGCGAATTCGATTACCACATCGGCGACCCTGGTTCTTCTATCTGCGAAACCGCCCAAGCTTGGAACGCCGATTTAATTCTCGTGGGTCGTCGGGGTCGCAGCGGCTTGACTGAAGCATTGCTCGGTAGCGTCAGCAATTATGTGGTCCATCACGCTCACTGTGCCGTTTTGGTCATTCAAGGCACCGCCGATATCTCATCGAACTCCACTCCATCCCCGAAAAGTGGCGATCGCCTCTCTAACTCTTTTGACCAATGACCAAACCTCATTAAATGACCGGCTTGTTAACCGTTTTTACTCCAAAAAACATCTTTTTTACTCCGCTTAAAACTCAGATTTAATATTTTTTTACATAAAATACAATTAATAACAAATACCAACTTTAGTTGACAAACATCATTATATTATGGCCAAACTATTTCCAGAATAGACGAATATAAAAATTAACAAAACCCTCTATCCCTTAAACTCCTGACAAAATTTCATGGTTAATTCCCCTGACGCGAACAACAATTCTACCCCTACAAACACCAATAGATCCGACAGCGATGATACCGTGACACCTAGCGATCGCGATTCACCCGAAACCTCAACCCCCATCCCCAGCAACAGCAACCCCAATCGCTCCATAGAAGTTAACAAAACCCTCATTCTGGTCGAAACCGCCTTTCTCTCCAGTACCTCCTGTCTGATTTGGCTGATTAATTACTACTTTCCCCTCGGTCCAGTGCTGCGGATTTTTTTCCCAGTCCCCATCGCCCTGGTTTACCTGCGTTGGGGCAATCGGGCCGCTTGGATGGCAGCAGTGGTTTCCGGTTTGTTGCTCTCGGTACTCATGGGACCGACGCGCAGTATCCTGTTTGTCATGCCCTTTGGTTTCTTGGGGGTACTCCTCGGATGTCTGTGGCGACGTCGCGCCAGTTGGGGAACCGCAATCTTACTCGGTTGCATTCTCGGTTCCTTGGGTTTCTTTTTTCGACTGTGGCTCTTGGGAATCCTCGTGGGTGAGGATCTGTGGGTTTACTTAACCACCCAAATTACAGAACTCGCTCAATGGATTTTTCTCAAATTAGGATTGCTCGTGCAACCGAGTCTTTATTTCGTGCAAGGATTAGCCGTGGTTCTGGTAGCAATCAATAACCTCATCTATTTATTTGCCGTACATCTCGCCGCCGCCTTATTGCTGGAAAAATTAGGCAATCCAATTCCCCCGCCACCGCCGTGGGTCGATGTCTTGCTCGATGAAGAATAGCCTCAGCCTATTTTTCCCCGCCGCCGCCAACCCTTATCCGTCACACTCTGCTAGTCTGCAAAAGCGCCCCCCAAACCTGAACACCATAACCTGAATGGGATGATTCGGATCTATACCCAGCCACAACCCGGACAACAATGGCTCGATCGCTATCGGGGACAACGCCCCATCTTTGCCTGCATCTTGGGATTTACAGACACGGCGCTGATTCCGGGCATTTCTGCGGCGGGAGCTACACCCGCCGATCGCAAGTACACCGCGATCGCCGATGCTGAGTTTCTTGACAACGGTCCGCAGCCGGATCCTCGCTATCCCCTGCCACCGCTTCATGCGGGAGCTTCCCCCGTGTTGATTTCTCGGGCAATTGTGGCAGCCCAAAATATCCCGGTTTATCTGTTTAATGCCGGTTTGCCTCAACCCCCCTCGGTTCCCGCTATCGACCTCGAAGGCACCCCCGCCCGTTGCGTCACGACGGGCCATGCGCTGGATATCGAGATTGTCAAACATCTGCTCGATCGCGGACTGGATTGGGGCCACAAAATCGCCACTCAATGCGATCGCGGCTATTTAATTATCGGCGAGTGCGTCGTCGGGGGCACTACCACCGCCCTGGCGCTGTTAACCGCTTTGGGCATTTCTGCTACGGGTATGGTCAATAGCAGCCATCCGCAGTGCAACCATCAGCAAAAATTGGCGGTGGTGAAAGCGGGATTGCAACGCGCCGGCTGCTCACCACCATCGCTTTCCCCGGCTCTCTCCAAGGGTAGCCGATTCTCCCCTACTCTGTCCCCACCCCCATTTCCTGACCCCCTGCATGCGATCGCGGCGGTGGGGGATCCGATGCAGGTGGTGGCGGCGGGAATGGCGATCGCCGCCAGTGGCACCTGTGGCGTCTTGCTCGCAGGGGGGACGCAAATGCTGGCAGTATATGCATTGGCGGCAGCGATCGCCCGTCACTATTCCCTTCCCTGGTGCCCGGATCGAATTGCTGTGGGCACCACTCGCTGGGTGGCAGAAGACCCTACCGGGGATACGGTGGGATTGGCAAATGTCGTCGGTCCAGTTCCTCTGTTGGCAACTCAGCTCAGTTTTGCCGCCTCTCGATATCCCCAGCTTCGCATTTACGAGGAGGGTTTCGTTAAGGAGGGCGTGGGAGCCGGTGCCTGCGCGATCGCCGCTCATCTCTACCAAGGTTGGACTCAAACTCAGTTGCTAGCGGCTATCGAAGCTACGGCATTGCGCTATCAGCTTGCTTCCCGTTGACCCGATCTCGCGCCCTTCGCGATCGCTCCACAATCGGGTTCAATTGTTAAAAAAACCTAAAAAATACCCCGCCATAAGTTAATGAGTATGCAGCCCAATTTTGACTCATTCTCTCTCGCGCGTCGGTGTGGTTTTCGATAAAGCGGACTCGAAACCGGGTTTCTGGCTTCAGTTTGTAGGGTGGGCAGTTTCTTGAATCAGTTGCTATTGGCACCTCGCTCATCTGGATCTGCCCACCCTACCCACTAATTCGTAAGTTGTTAATGAAAAACCCGGTTTCTAACCTCTAGTGAACCACCACTCTAGGTGGAATGACTCGCGAGGCGTTTCCTTGCAGGTGTTGCGATCGCGCCCCTCTCATCACTCATCACTCGTCTCTCTACTTATTCGATGGGTTCAGTGCGCTTGGCGAGTAACTGTTCTTCCAATGCCGCGATCCGGTGATACGCCGCCGTCAATTGTGCCGTCAACCGCTGGATTTGCACTTCCGGCGTTAACAGCACTTCCCCCGGTTGATAGTGGTTCTCTCGGTAGTTATTCTCCACCAGAATATCCTTATGTTCCAGCGTCGCTAGAAATGCATCGTCCCTGCTTTCCACTTTCTCCGCGTAGTGCCTCAGATTCAGGCTAACCTCGGAATACTCCGCGATCGGCGGATTGGTTTCACCATTGCGTTGAGTGAAACACTGCGACACTTTTTTACTCAGTTCGTCAATTGTGTCATACAACACATCCACTTTCTGGTTTAACGCAATCACTTGCTTTTGCAATGATTCCATTTAAGACCCCTATTTCCATAACCGCGTTGTTCATTATTGATTTTAGATAAGGATTCAGCAAAGCTGGAATTATTTTTTAATTATTTAACTTTTAAGAACTTTTATATGTACTCGGGCAAAAATAATTGCAGCGGGTAGGGTGGGCCTCGCCATTTTCGGAAGTGCCTCGCACCCCGGAAGTTCTCGTGCCTGCCCACCCTACAAACCTCAAAAATCGATGTGCAATTTATTTTGCATGACTGCTTATCGTTTCTCAGATTGATGCGATCCGCAGCCGTTTCTGTCATTTCAGTGCAGGCACCTCCGAGATGAAAAATTCTCTACCTCACCCATATGAGAACACTATAACTATGACACCGTCGGTACAGTTTTTCTATCCCTGGAGTGCAGGGTAGGGCTGGCAGCGAAATAACTATTGCGGCGATCGCTAGAGTTTCTTTCCCGATGGGGCGCTGGTGGCGAAATAACTATTGCGGCGATCGCTAGAGTTTCTTTCCCGATGGGGCGCTGGTGGCGAAATAACTATTGCGGTTAGCGGTACAGTTTTTTCCACCCATAGGGCGCTGGCGCGAAAAAAACTATTCCGGTTAGCGGTACAGTTTTTTTCCATTCCTGGAGTACAGGGTTGGACTGGGGATAAATCACTATTCCGGTTAGCGGTACAGTTTTTTCCACCGATTGGGCGCTGGCGGCGAAA
>NZ_JAYFEQ010000910.1:0-20208 GCF_055795085.1 Phormidium sp. CCY1219
GGTTTATATAATCCCGAGGCCGGCGGCGGGATGGAAGGTTCTCCCTTGACAAAAAAATCCGCATCGGGTACAATGAAACCGAAGGGCGAGGCAGGGCGCTTAAGCATTGCATAGATTGCTCTACCCAATCCCGAGGCCGGCGGCGGGATGGAAGGTTCTCCCTTGACAAAAAAATCCGCATCGGGTACAATGAAGCCGAAGGGCGAGGCAGGGCGCTTAAGCATTGCATAAATTGCTTTTGCTTCCTGCCCAGCGCCTAACCTTCACCATCAATTATAACATACTTTTTCCCAAAAATCCCAATTTCAATCCGCCGCGCGGAACCGAGAAGGCACAGACTGGTGCCTCGGGCTGACGGAGAACCTCCCTACTGCAAGGCGGCCAGCCTGAGAAAAGACGGAGAGGGGGAGATTCGAACTCCCGGAGCCCTTGCGGACTCATCTGATTTCAAGTCAGACGCAATCGACCACTCTGCCACCTCTCCAGTGCGGCTAAACTTATTTTAACCCGAGAATCGGCCAAGTGGCGCAATAAATTGAAAAAATCTGTAAGGCTTAAGCCAACTGCACCACAGCCTCAGCCGGATCGCAATAGAGAACTTCCTCAGAAACGATGTGGAAATGCTCGTCCACCCAAACCAAAGCAGCGCGCCTTACCACACCCTGATGCAATTCCACCAGGGAAAAATTCCGCAACTTGTGGGTGTCGGTTTGCACGATACGCGGGACGCGAGCCGCGTTAAGATAAACGGTACGGTCTTCGCAGACATGGAGAGATTTTCGCAATTGTTGTTTCGTATGGCGCAGGGTGTGGTGCATGTGACCGAAAGTCACCAGGGGGATGGTTTTGCCTAAAGCACGAGATTGGCCGATCGCCCGCCCAAAGTCCGGATCGCCAAAGTCACCGCCCAGAGGTTTCCAGTCGCGCCCGCAGGGGTCTTCCGGGCGATCGCCCAACCCACTCGGTCCATTATGCCCCAGAAAAATCAAGGTATCGAACTGCGCCGCTTCCACCGCCTGCATGATTTGCGCCGTAGACTCAGCAAAATTATTGACCCGGTAGCGATCGCGATAGAAATCCGCATACTTCCATTCCGGGCCGCCCCAACTAAACGGACGAGTCCCCACCACAGTCAGCCCCAGATCGGGAAAATCCAACTTGCCATATCCCACATGGGTCTCGCCGAGCAAATCTAACTGTTCGTTTACCCAGTCTTCCGAGGCGCGATCGTAGGGACAGTGGTTGCGTCCCCAAGGAGTGGCAGTGTACCAGGCGTCGTGGTTGCCTAAAGCCACCGCCTTGGGCAGATCCAAAGCCGCGATCGCCCGCACGATCGGCACCGACTCATTGCCAAAATCCCCCACCAACAGCACCAAATCCACCCCCAAATGCTTCAGCGCCTCCTCATCAGCCGCCTCCCACTGTTCGTGAACGTCACCCACCACCGCGATCGTTATCCCAGTTTTCCGATACTTCTGATTGCTCATGCCTCTCTCTATTGCCGACCTTATCCAGCATAGGCAATAAACGCCCCCGGCAACATTGCCCCCCAAAAATTTCTAATCTTCAACCCGCAATTTTCCCTCAAGAATTCTTAACTTTCAATTCTCCACCCCCTGTCATTTTTGGTAAAAAGCACTATAATTAAACTAGAGAACCCTAGAAAATTCGAGATTAGGTCACCGCCAACTGTGTTTACTGCTACATTACTTCCCCGAGATTCTACCAAAACCCCAGCCATCCCCGACGACCTGTTCGAGGCCATCAACCAGCTCAAAAAAGACCTCAACGCCGTAATTTTGGCTCACTACTACCAAGACCCAGACATCCAAGACATTGCCGACTATATCGGCGACTCCCTCGGACTGTCCCGCCAAGCCGCCAACACCAACGCCGATGTCATCGTCTTTGCCGGCGTTCACTTCATGGCCGAAACTGCCAAAATCCTCAATCCCCACAAACAAGTATTGCTACCCGACCTAGAAGCCGGCTGCTCCCTCGCCGATAGCTGCCCGCCCGATGCCTTTGCCGAATTTAAAGCCGCCCATCCAGACCATCTGGTGATTTCCTATATCAACTGTTCGGCGCGCATCAAGGCCATGAGCGACATCATCTGCACCAGTTCCAATGCCGTTAAAATTGTCAGCGCCATCCCCGAAGACCAACCCATTATTTTTGCCCCAGACCGCAACCTCGGTCGCTACGTCATGGAACAAACCGGGCGCGACTTAGTGCTGTGGGAAGGAAGCTGCATCGTCCACGAAAACTTTTCTGAGAAAAAAATCGTCCAACTGCAAATCGAACATCCCGACGCCCAAATCCTCGCTCACCCCGAGTGCGAACCCCCGGTACTCCGTCACGCCAATTATATTGGCTCCACCAGTGCCTTGCTCAAATACGCCCAATCCAGTTCTACCGATTCGTTCATCGTCGCCACCGAACCGGGCATCATCCACCAAATGCAAAAGCAAACCCCCAACAAGCGCTTTATCCCCGCACCGCCCATGAATAGCTGTGCCTGCAACGAGTGCCCTCACATGCGGCTCAATACCCTAGAAAAGCTCTATCTGGCCATGAAAAATCGCGCTCCAGAAATTACTTTACCAGAAGATATCCGCATTGCCGCCCTCAAACCCATTCAACGGATGCTGGAAATGAGCGCTTAACACCGCCTCATCTCATGTGCGCCCGCATCCATGTAAAATAAAACACTCCGCGTCAGCTTTGCTATGCCCGTAGGGCTATCGGCGGACGAAAGTTTCCCTCGGCGCGATTTCAATCCCCCGCTTCCATTGTCCCTTTAATTCCCTAAATCGTCCTGGATTGTCACTCCCATAAAACGAATGTCAGGTGGGCATTTCCCACCCTACATCTACTCCCATAAAACGAATGTAAGGTGGGCATTTCCCACCCTACATCAGAGTGATGCGATAATTGTGGCAGAAACAAAGCGGTTTATTGGGCGAGAAATTCCTTCAGTCTTTGAGTGAGGGTTTCGACTAATTTTTCATCGCTGCTTAAGCCCGTTTCTGCTTCTTTTTGGATGCGGCTGACCGCCTCTGGGGGCAAATCGAGCAACTCGACTAATTTTTGATACGCTTGAGCTTCTTCGGTGTTAATTTTCGGTTCATCAGGGGTGCGCGAACTCGACGCAATGACTTGATAGCCCAGATGCAGCACCAATTCTCGTTCCGCTTGGCTTTGGAGTTTGGGAACTAACTCTTCAAGCGGAATGTTTTGCATCATGTACTCTTTCAATTCTTGTTTGAGTTGTTCTTGTTGTTCGCTGCTGTTGGCAAATAAGTCGCTAAAGCGATGCAGCATTAAATCGACTTCTTCTGTTGCCAATTCGCCATCAGCCCAAGCCATCGCCGTGACCACTCGCAGTAAATTCATCTGACGGGGGGTAATCGAGGGCGGGGGTGGGGGTTGAATTGCCATAGGTTTTTTCTCCGCAGTGGATAGACAGTTGCTACTACCCTAACAGGCGATCGCTCCCCTCTTCCGCCGCCACCCTAGCGGGGGGTTAACTTTTAACTCGAGATAAAGACCCGCCCAGCCATCCGCGAAACAGGTTTTCTTGGCTGGCGGTGGGCTTTTGCAGGGCCACCACTTGATACTGGGTGGGACGAGGTTCCCCCAAGGTGACTGGGTAAGTCTGCAGTTGCTCGTGATGAAACACCGTCACTTGAATGCGCTCTGCGGGTTGGTAATCTTTCAGCCGCTCGTTTAAATCGTCGGCGGTGACGCGCAACCCGTCAATGGCGAGCAATTCATCCTCCGGGTCGATACCGACTTGGTGCGCCGGAGATCCGGTTTCGACGAATTTAATCGCCGCTTTGCCGTTTTCGGTTTTCACGCTCAAGCCGAGAAATGGCACCGCATCTTGGCCATTGTTGGAGGCTTGCAGTTTTAAACCAAAGGGGGCGAGGTATTTATCGAAGGGTAATTCGGTGGTTCCGTGGATGTATTGGGCGTAGAAGTCGGTTAAATCTTCCTCCGCGACGGATTCGAGAACCTCTTTCAAGTCGTCGTCGCTAAAGCCGATTTCTTGTTGGCCAAAGCGCTGCCACATTTGGCGCATCACGTCATCGAGCGATCGCTGATTTTTATGGCGGGCGCGGATTCGCAGATCCAGCAATAAGGAGACCATTTCTCCTTTCAGGTAATAGGAAATTTGGCTGTTATCGCTGTTGGCATCCCGGCGATAAAGCTTGATCCAGGCATCCCAACTCGACTCGCTCACCGGTTGAATTTGTCGCCCGGGGGTATTCTGCAACCGATTGACATCTTTGCTCAATCCTTGCAGGAAATTTTTGGCGTCGTAAATGCCAGCGCGCAGGGGAATTATCAGGTCATAGTAACTGGTGGTGCCTTCGCAAAACCACAAAGCACTGATGTAGCTTTCTCCCTCGTAGTCAAACTCTTCCAGGGGTTTGGGGCGGATGCGCTTGATATTCCACAAATGGAAGAATTCATGGGCCACCAGTTGCATGAAGCGGTTGTATTTTTCGGGGGCGCGAAACCCGAGGCGGGGATAGTTGAGGGAACAACTATTTTTGTGTTCTAAGCCGCCATATCCTTGGGAAGACAGATGCAGGATAAATAAATAGCGATCGTAGGGGAGACCCTCAAACAGTTGGCTCTCCACCTGAATGATTTTTTCGGTATCGGAAATGATGCGATCGGGTTTGGCGTTCCCTTGTCCCCAGATGGCGAGTTCGTGGGATTTCCCCTCCACCTCGAAGAAATGGGAGTCATGGGTGCCGATTTCAAAAGGGCTATCCACCAGGGTATCGAAATCTTCCGCTAGGAAGGTGTTGGAGCGCTGTTTCACGGCGCTCAAGCCAGTGCTGACGTGCCATTCCGGGTTGGGCGGGATAATTTGCACTTCGATGGGGCTGCGTTCAAACCCGGGGACATAGAAAAATAACGCCGCCCCGTTAAAGTAGCCGTGGGTGGCATCCAGATGATTGGTTCGCACCGTTAGCTCGTTGGCATAGATGCGATAGCGCACGATGATTTCGGAAATGCCGGGGGTGTCGATTTGCCAGTGGTTTTTGCTGACTTTGCGCCAGGACAGCGATCGCTCGTCTGGGTCGCAGGCGGAAAATTCCTGCAGGTGCTTGGCATATTCGCGCACTAAATAAGACCCGGGGGTCCATACGGGCATTTTTAAGTCCAATACGGACTCTTGCCATCCGCGCAGGCGCAGCATCACGTCAAACAAGTGGGTTTGAGGTTCTCTCATGGCCACTTGATAGTAAAGTTGGGGGGCGATCGCGGGTTTGGCGATCCCGGGCATCGTCGTCGCTTCAGTCATGGGATAAATACTTGCTTCGGGTGTTCGGCTACTGGATCTGTCAGGTTAAACATGTCCCGCAAGATGGGTCAATTGCTTGAGATTGACTAAATACATCGCTTCGTTGCCTTCATCAATCTCTACCCACCCCTTGCTTTGCAGTTTTTCCATGATTTTGGTGGTCTCTTCGACCCCAATATCGGTGACATCGGCCAAGTCTTTATAGGGAATGTTATAAATCTCGGATCCCTTCTCGGTGGATTGGCCATAATTTTCCGCTAAGGACACCAGGGTATTGGCTAGCTTCACGGCAGGGGGACGCTTTCGCAGTTGAAACCGCACATTGGTCTGTCGCAGTCGTCTGACCATCAGTTGCAACATCCGGTGATGCAACTGGGCGTCTTTAAATAAGGTTTGAATAAACCGTTGCGCGGATACGCTCAAAAGCTGCACCGGGGACAGGGCAATCACATCCGTCGATCGGGGGGATTCATCTAAGATTGCCATTTCGCCAAAAAAATCTCCGCGACCGAGAATCGCGAGGGTGACGACGTTGTCCCCATACAGGCGGCGGACTTTCACCCAGCCACTGACCACAAAGTAAACGGCATTGCCCCAGGCATCTTCCATCAAGACGGCTCTGCCTGCTGGATACTCGTGCTCGACCGCAACGGACAACAGCCATTCCAATGTCTCTGGGTTGGCGGCACTAAATAGCGGAAAAAGCTCACTAAAGGCTTCGGTCTGCATGAAAGATATTCAGGTTAGGGAATAAGGATAGGTATTATAGGACAGCCGCTGGATACGCGGGCTGATACGAACAAGATCCGAATTTTTTCTATTTTTGATGTTTCAAAGGCTAAGCGCATTTCAGTGGGTTGGTTTTGGGCTGGCTGGCGGATAAAACATGGATTTTATTCCTCCATTAGCAGATTGCCACACAACAACTCTTTTGGCACGCGGAAAAGATGCTTGGAGTTTTCCGATCTGCAACTGTTCTGATTTTACCTGCTTTCTCGACCCTTTGGCTGCACTCCACTCTCCCTCGGGCGATCGCTATCCCCCCCTCGCTTTCCGTGATTCTTGCTTCTGGATCCACTACCTCCCCGGGTTTTTCCCCCTCCTGATACACTCCATCTGCCGTTCATTGTTTCACGTTTTGACTGGGTTGCTACTTTTTGCCCCGAGATTCTACTCACCCCCTTTTCCCCCGATGCACGCAGGAATTGCGCTTCTCGGCCAATCCCTCTTTGCCTCGATTTTCCCTCCACCCTCTGCACCGACTCACGATTCTTTATTAATTATCCCTAATTCTTTATTGTTAATCCCAAATTGATAATCACTGACAATGAATGTTTCGCTCCCATAACTTAATATTTTTTTACTTGACTTAATCACTATTGAGCTATATAGTAGAACCAGAAGCTTTGGAAGGCGATCGCGGATCCCAAGCCAGAGGATCCGGGAACCGATTCAAAAGCGATCGCTCTCGAGAATCGACTGTCAACCTTTAATCTTTAACGACCTATGCTATTTCGCCAATTATTTGATTACGACACTTGGACATACACCTATTTAATTGCCGATGAGTCTACAAAAGAGGCCGTATTGGTGGATCCGGTACTGGAGAAAGTAGAACGCGATCGCCAGCTCATCGCTGAATTGGGACTCACCCTGCGCTACGGTCTCGAAACCCATATCCACGCCGACCACATCACCGGCACCGGCAAGTTGCGCGAACTCACCGACTGTGTGGGCGTAGTTCCGGAAAATGCGGAAGCCGCTTGCGCGGACCGCCACATCAAAGATGGGGAAACCTTGCAAATCGGTTCGATTCCCATCAAAGCCATCGCCACCCCGGGTCATACTGACTCCCACATGGCCTTTTTGGTGAATAACGACCGGGTATTGACCGGCGATGCTTTATTTATCCGAGGCTGCGGGCGAACCGATTTTCAAAGTGGCGATCCTGGAACGATGTACGATGTCATCACCCAAAAAATCTTCACCTTGCCGGATGAAACCTTAGTGTATCCGGGTCACGATTATCGCGGTCATACGGTGTCCACCATCGGCGAAGAGAAGCGCTGGAATCCCCGGTTTGTGAATGTGGATAGCCCGGGAACCCTGCGCGATCGCAACAGCTTCATCGAACTGATGAACAACCTCAACCTGCCCGATCCGAAAAAGATTATGGAAGCGGTTCCGGCGAACCAACAGTGCGGTCAAACCGTAGGCGCTTCTCAGTAACGGGAGGTTTTTCCTCCGACCCCCAACCTTTCCGCGATCGCAACTGCTAGCATTTCTTTGATTAGGCTCGAGAAAACTCTCGCTATCCGAGGAAAGGTTGGGGAATTTTTTCGCGTCAGAATCGATAAGAATAAAATAATGATGAGTTGGATTATCGGTCATATTTTTGCTGCATTAATTGGAGTCAGCCTCGGTTTAATTGGCGGAGGGGGTTCGATTCTGGCCGTCCCGATTTTAGTGTACGTGATGGGCGTCGAACCAAAAAGCGCGATCGCCATGAGTTTGGCGATCGTCGGAACCGTGAGCTTATTGGGCGTGATTCCCCACTGGAAACTGGGCAACGTCAATCTGAAAAAAGCCGCCATCTTTGGTTCCGCAACGATGGTAGGCGCGTATGGCGGTGCCCGCCTCGCCAACATGCCCTTTATCTCCGGCACAATGCAACTGCTGCTCTTTGCCGTGCTGATGCTGGTAGCGGCAGGATTTATGATTCGCAAAGGCTCCAAACCTCCCGCCCCGAAAACCACACAAAGTGAGGTCACGAATCACCCGGATAGCGAAAGTACACTCACAAAATCCTCCGACTCCGCGAACGATGCGGTGCAGCTAGGGCTGCTGCTGGCGGAAGGTTTAGGCGTGGGAATTCTCACCGGATTGGTGGGAGTGGGCGGCGGATTCGCGATCGTTCCCGCCCTAGTGTTACTCGGCAAAACCCCAATGAAAGAAGCCGTAGGCACCTCCCTGGTGATTATCGTCGCCAACTCCGTCACCGCCTTTCTCGGCTATCTACAAAGTGATATTCCCTTAAATTGGCAATTAATAGCCTCTTTTATTGTCGCCGCCAGTTTGGGAATTGCCGGAGGCGCATATATCAGCCGCTTCGTCCAAGCCAAACAGCTACAAAAATGGTTCGGCTTTTTCTTGTTAGCAATGGCTGCATTTATTTTGTTCCAAAATAGAAGCGCCTTTACTCGTCCCACCAAAGCAGAAGTCGTCAATCGAACCGCAAAGTGGGAATTAACAACTCAGAATGCACCATTCACTTCGAAGCGATCGTCGGGTGTGTGACCCCCGCCATTCAATTCCGGGAACCGACTCAACGCCGGGGGTAAAGCAACCGTAGGGTGTGTGACCCCCGCCATTCAATTGGTGGAACCGACACTTCATAAACGCCGGGGGTCACGCACCGACTTTAACAAATCAAGAATAAAGAATTGTTAATTAATAATTAACAATTAAAAATCAAGAATTAATAATTTTTTCAAACAGGAATTTTTTTGATTTTCCCCTATCCCTTTTCCCAACTGGGTTTGGACGGGTGGGGGATGAAATTGGGGGGAGAAGAGCGATCGCGCGATCGCGGAAAAAGGGAATAAAGCGGTGTGGCTAAAATCCGTCATCAAAAACAGATACAGTCAAGGGAAGACAAAAGACCCGCTTTGCAAACCGAGACTGACTGTGATGAACGCACAACCCAGGGATCTACCTGCACAATGCCAGATTCGACCGGCGCGCGATCGCGATATGTGGGCGATTCGCATCTTAGTGCTCTGCGCCCTACTGGATCCGACCCAATTACATTGGCAAAACTTTATCGCGATCGAATGCGAGGGAAAAATCGTCGCTTGCGGACAGTTGCGGCGATTTTCCGGAAGCCAAGAATTGGGAAGCATGGTGGTGGCGAGATCGTGGCGCGATCGCGGGTTGGGGTCAGCATTAGTCAAAGCGCTGATTCGCCAATCCAGCGAACCGCTTTATCTCGAATGCATGGGATGGTTAGTAGAGTTTTATCGGAAATTTGGGTTTGTGGAAGTCCCTTGGGAATCTTTACCCAAACCGCTAAAAACCAAATTTGCCGTGGGACAACTCGGATCGAAAGTATTGCCCCTCGGCGTCACCATCATGCAGTATCAACCGCTACCATAAAATAATTTTTGGTGGTTCCACTGCGACCCTCAAAGTCCCGTAAATTCAGTCCAATCGGGAACTTTCGACACCCCGATCCAGATTGCCCGTCATTTTTCCCTCGACAGAACCGAGAATCTGAGTTTTAATAGGCTTATTTGGCCAAAAGGCCGGGGAACATCCGTTCCTGACCCCCATCAGGGTGTGAGTATTGCGATATAAACTAGACAGACCGCTAGCTTTCTGAGTCAAACACCAATAATTTCCCTGATTAATGAAGGAACAACAAACTGCAAACCCACCGGCGATCGGCCTGCTGACAGCGATCGCCATTGTGGTCGCCAACACCATCGGGACCGGCGTATTCACGAGTTTGGGCTTTCAAACCGTGGATATTAAATCCGGTTTTTCCTTACTATTTTTATGGTTTGTGGGGGGTATTTTTGCCCTGTGTGGCGCACTTTGCTATGGAGAATTAGGTGCCGCCATGCCCCGATCTGGCGGCGAATATCACTTTCTTTCCAAGATTTACCATCCCGCGATCGGCTTTTTATCCGGATGGGTCTCCATTACCGTTGGATTTGCCGCCCCGATCGCCGCTGCAGCAATGGCCTTCGGGCAATATTCCTCCAGCATCCTTTCCTTTATAGAACCCAAAGCCATCGCCCCGATCGTCGTGATTTTGATTTCGCTAATTCACATGCGAAATGTCAAAGTTGGCAGCTACTTTCAAGATAGTTTAACCCTGTTAAAAGTGCTGCTGATTGTCGCCCTGATTGTCTGTGGGTTCCTATTAGCCACTCCCCAAGAGATTGGATTTTTGCCATCCGGGGAAGATCTGCCGCTAATCTTCAGCGCCCCCTTTGCCATTTCCTTAGTCTACGTCACCTATTCCTACTCCGGCTGGAATGCGTCGATTTACCTAGCCAGTGAAGTCAAACAACCGGAGAAAAATATTCCCCGATCGCTATTATTGGGGACAATTATCGTCATGGTACTCTACCTGCTGCTTAACTTTATTTTTCTCTACAGTACCCCGATTGACAAACTCGCCGGAGAATTAGAAGTTGGAGCAATCGCCGCCGCTGCAATTTTTGGCGAATCCGGGGGAAAACTGATGAGCTTTTTAATTGCCTTCGGTTTGATTTCTTCCATTAGTTCGATGGTCTGGGCCGGCCCGCGCGTCACCCAAGCGATCGGCGAAGATATCTCCTTCTTTCAACCCCTCGCCAAGAAAAATAGCAGTGGCATTCCTCATTATGCCATTCTCTTGCAACTGGGAATCGTGTTAGTGCTGACGATTACTTCTACCTTTGAAGCCGTGATTGCCTTTCTCGGCTTTACCCTAACTTTATCTTCCTTCCTCACCGTTTTGGGCGTGTTTGTTTCGCGGATTAAATATCCCGATATTCCCCGACCCTATAAAACCTGGGGATATCCCATCACCCCGCTCATTTTCCTCGGGATTAGCCTGTGGATTTTGGTATTTCTGTTCATGGGCAAACCACAAGAATCCCTCGCCGGATTGGCTATCATTGGTTTGGGGTTTCCCCTGTACCTTTTCGCCTCCAAAAAGAAACGGTTTTCTTCAGATTACTAACGCTTTTCCTTGCCTTTCAGTCACTTAGCAGATAAATTCCATGAACAAAAAAACTTCCCTGTCTGTGTTATTGGCGATCGCAACCCTGTTGCTTGGGGTTCAATCTTGCGCCACGAATAATGAAGCGCAAGTCAGCGCAGAAAACACCCCCGTCAGTTCCCCAACCGCCGAGGTGAGCGAAACCCCCGAAACGCAAGCGCAAACCCCCGAAACATCCGCAGACCCCCTGGCGGAATTCGACATGGAAAAAGCCGCCCTATTAACCGATACGGCGAAGCTGTTAGCGGGGATGGAAGTAGACGACAACAGCGCGATCGCCTCCGTACAAGATACCCGCGCTTGGAACGACTATGCCTATGCATTAAACACCTCCTGGGAACAACTGGAAGCTCAACAAATTTCTAAAGTCAGAAAATGGGCCGCCAGCGAACTCAAATCCATTAATGCCACATCCCCACCGATTTTTTACCCCTTTAGCGGACCGGATTTCTTGTATGGCTATTCTCTATTCCCCGAAGGGCGGGAATTTGTCATGGTAGGTCTCGAACCGGTGGGAGATATTCCTAACTTGCAAAATCTTTCCCCGGGGCAATTAAATAGCAAATTGCAAAACGTCAATCAATCCCTCTATGCCATTTTGCAATTTAGCTTTTTCCGCACCAAAGATATGGCGGTGGATTTGGCAGACAAAGGGGTTTTGCCAATTTTATTCGTTTTTATGGCGCGGACGAACAATCAAATCTTAGATGTAAATTATGTGGGGTTGGATAAAGAGGCGAAAATTCAAATTTTGGACAATGGAGAAAATACCCAAGGGATGATTCCCGGGGTGAAAATTTCCTTTTTGCCAGAAGGAGCATCCGAACCGCGCACGGTGTATTATTTCTCCACAGATTTATCGGATGAAGGATTACAGAAAACGCCGGAATTCAGCGAGTTTGTCCGGCAAATGGGTACGCCTGTCACCTATCTGAAGGCGGCATCTTATCTGATGCACTACGATAGTTTTTCCACAATTCGCAATCTGATTTTCGACCAAAGCAGTCACGTGCTGCAGGATGATTCGGGCATTCCCCTGCGCTATTTTGATGAGCAAAAGTGGGATTTGACGTTTTATGGCACCTACATCCAGCCTATCGAGTTGTTTGCCAATATGTATCAGCCGAAATTGCGTCAAGTCTATCAAAACAATTCAAATATTAAGGGGTTGAATTTTGGTATCGGCTACAAATACTATAATGACTCGAATTTGATGCTGGCGACCAAAGAGGATAGCGCGTCGCAACCGTAAGTTTGGGCGACATTCACCCCTCAGTTGATGGGGTAAAGGGGGGTGTGCTTTCTTTATCCCACCCGGCGTTTCCAGCATCGCTTGGGAACGCCATTTTCAACCTTATTGCTCTTTATTTCATGCAAAAGGGGCGGTTTTACTGTCCCAACGTCAAAGAAATATTATAAAATAGGGACACTGATTTGAAGGAAAGGCTTTAATGTCCTCCATGACCCCGGCAGAATTCGAGTATTTAATTCGCAAAACCATCACCTATCTGGATTTCCACAGTGACGATACGGCTAGGGAACTGGTGGCGGAGTGGCAGCAAGTGTTTTTGCAGATCCAGCAGATGAAACGGCGTGGGAACCGAGGGGCTTCCCCCCAGCAGGGCGATCGCTCCCACTAAATTCACACCAAGAATATCACAATACCTAACCTCCAGGAACATTTTCCGGGAAAACCCTCCTGTTTCGGCACCCCCACAAACTATACATACACATCAGGTAAAGCAATCAGAGGGCGAAGGGGAGGGTGCCCCTGCCGAACCCCCGAGATTAACGCTTCTCAATTTTCAATTCTCAATTTTCAATTCTTAATTTTTCTTTGCACCCTTTGCAACTCCTTCCAGAGACGGGTAGCGCTCCGGCACCATCCGCCCTAAAATCGATGAAGAAATCAGCAATAGAAGCAGTAATCGTGAGCGATCCAACCCTGGAGAAAATCCTGGACTTAGCAAAACCTCGGGTAGACTCTGCCGAAGTGTACTACGTTTCGAGCCAAGACACCCCGATCGAATTTGAAAACAACCGCCTCAAATCACTGCAAACCAAAGCCCTGCAGGGGGTTGCACTGCGAGTGATTTGCAATGGCAAAATCGGCTTTGCCAGTTCCACAGACTTAACGCGCCTAGAAGACTTGGTAGACGCCGCCGTGGAAACCGCCAAAATCGGCGACACGGCAGAATTCGAGTTTGCCAGCAACCTGCGCGTTTCTGAACCGCCGAGCACCTACCGCCCTCCCACCAGCGAAGAATTAGTGGATCTCGGGCGATTCCAAATCGAGCAAGTTCATGCCTACAACAGCGATATTCTGGTGGATATCAGCTTTCACGTTCGCAGTGGCATCGTGAAAATTGCCACCAGCAACGATGTCTATGCCAAGCGCAGCAGCCAAATTCTCAGTGCCAGTATTGGCGGAAATCTGGTCAAAGGGGAAGACTTCCTGCAAATTTATAGCTATGATGTCGCCCGCGATCGCACCCCAAATTACGATCGCCTCGTCGCCGATCTGCTGCAAAAATACCAACAAGCAGAACGACAAGCGACTATCCCCAACGGCTCATATCCGGTTCTATTTACCCCCAGGGCCGCCACCAGCACCCTCCTGAGTCTGTTCGATATCATCCTCTCCGGGCAAGTGGTAGTCCAAAAAGCCTCTCCCCTAGCGGATAAAGTGGGGGAAAAAGTCTTTGACGATCGCCTCACCCTCTACGAAGACCCCAGCAAAGGACCCTCTGCGTGCAATTTTGACGATGAAGGCACCCCCACCAGCGAGCAAGTCCTCATCGATCGCGGCACCGTACAAGGATTTTACTGGGATCGGCGTTGGGCCGCCCGGGCGGGAGTCCAATCCACCGGCAACGGATTTCGCGGCGGATTGTCCCGCCCCGGCCCAGATCTGGTCAATCTGTGCATGAATCCGGGCAACACCTCCACCCAAGACCTGATCGCCTCCATGAAAGAAGGACTGATTGTCGAACAAGTCCTCGGCGCGGGTCAATCCAACCAACTCGCCGGCGAATTTTCCGTCAATCTCGACTTGGGTTACAAAGTCGAAAATGGCGAAATTGTCGGTCGCGTCAAAAATACAATGGTGGCCGGCAGTATTTTTGAGGCATTCAATAATTTAGTCGATTTGGGAAATCAACCCGAATGGGTGGGCGGCGGTGCCTATCTGCCCAGTCTCCAATTCGCCCAACTCGGTGTTTCCTCGCGCGCATAACTCTCGCCGACTTCACATCCCCCAGCTTCCCCAGGTCTCGATTCCGGGGTCTGGCATTGCCCGGGTGTGCCTAGGGGGGTGTAAATTGTAAAAAAAAGCTGAACTTAGCCGTTGAGAATTAAGAAAATCTTTAGACTTTTGCCGCACTTCTTAATTCTCAATTCATACATTTTATTTCGGAGGCATTTGTGAAATCAGCAGTGTTAGCAATGAGTCAAGTCGGAGGTGCCTTTTGGGGGCAAATTTGCCATGCCTGGGGGCGATCGCGCCGCTGGATAATTCTCCTGTTGGTGCCTCTCCTGCTCACCGGTTGTGTAGACTATGATGTGGGCATCAATTTCGAGAGTCAGACCCACGGGGAAATCGTCCAGCATATCCAAATCTCAGAACGACTGAAGGCATTTAGTAGTTCCACTTCCGAGGCATGGTTAGACAGCATCCGGCGTCGCACCCGGCAGTTGCGCGGGAAGGTCAAGCGAATCTCGGAGCGCGAAATCGCCGTGACGATTCCGTTTAATAATGGCGAGGAACTGGTGGAGAAATTTAATCAATTTTTTAACCCAGTGGAGCAGAAAAAAGCGCGATCGCAACCGGATAGCTTGGGGGAATTTCCACAAATTTCCTCCAAGATGAGCTTGCAGCAGAAAAACTTTTTGCTGGCGATTTACAATCAGCTCAGCTATGATTTGGATTTGCGATCGCTCGGGGCAATTTCTTCCAGTGGCAGCGTGTTAGTCAGTCCCGGTGCCCTGCTCAACCTCAACTTTGCCTTAAACACCCCTTGGGGCGCTAAAACCCTTTCCTCATCTGGGGAAACCCTCGCCCCAGAAATTGGCGATGGGGGACGCCAACTGCGCTGGAAGCTGCACCCGGGAGAACTCAACCATCTGGAAGTAGGGTTTTGGGTGCCCAGTCCCATCGGGATTGGGGCGCTACTCATTAGCTTGCTGGTTGCATTTGGCATTTTTGTCAAAGACTTGCTTTTCCCTTTGTTAGGGATTGGCAAAAAACGCCCCCGCCCCACCCCCCCATCCCAAGCGGAAACCGGGAATTTGGGCAGTTAACTCCCTCGGTGGCAAAACCTTGCAACTTAACCTGAAATCCGCCACCCGTTCCTCGGGGTGGGGATATCAGGGAGGGGATTGACCCCCACGCCCTGAGTGGGTTTAACTGCGCCATCGCCCAAGGGTTTTCCCTATCCTATCGGACGGGTATCCTAAAAGAAGGGAATCAACCGGAACGGCAAGGAGCCACAAACAACCACCAACAAAGGGGCGGCGATGTCAGGGTGCAGCACAACGCCAAAGAACCGCTCGGCAAGAGTGAGGGGTCTGACCCCCTCATCAGGGGAAGAGGAGAAAAAACGGTTTGCGATCGAGCCTCAACAAAGGGGGTAACACTCGCTCGCCGATTAGATTTAGCTGAAAAAATAAGCTAAAGTTGTATTAGAGAGTTGAGCCTCATTCAGGTGGTTTCTTAACGTATTGAATTCGCCAGCAGTTAGGAAATCCTTGTCCGCGCTGTTGTCATTCAACCCTGTCCATCTGAGATAAGTTTCAACGTAAAAAAGGACTGGAGAGTAAATATGTCTGAAAATAATAGTCCTGTCCCGACCATTCTAGCCGTAGATGATAGTGTCGTGATGCAAGATCTGGTCAAGCGCGCCCTCGATAAGGATTATCGGGTCCTCGTGGCAGATAATGCAGTGGATGCACTGTCGATGATTTATCACGAGCAGGTGGCCATTTTATTACTGGATGTTTCCATGCCTGGAATTGACGGTTTAGAGCTTTGTCGCACGGTGCGGAATATCCCTCAATTTCAGGAGTTACCGATTATCATGCTGACGGCAAGGGATGGGCTGTTTGATAAAGTCCAAGGGCGTCTCGCGGGAGCCACTGAATATTTAACAAAACCTTTTGACGCCAATCAATTACGGCAGGTGGTGGGAAATTTTATCGATTCGCCGCAGCATTCTGAAGTGAAAGAGTAATCGAATGGCAGGCGGCATGTTTATCTGCGCCCATTGTCCCCACCATCGGTGGCGGTGCATTCAGGGGCGTGCTCTGATTGGTCAGGAAATTGTTGGGCGATCGCCGATGAAATTAAACCTTTGCATTATACAGCAATTCTTAACAAATTGGCGTCAAGTAAATAAAAATTAATAAAAGGCAAACAAACGTAAAGAAATGGCTCGCAGGATGTCGAGGCAATCGGTTGGGCTATGGTTGTAAAGTGTTGCCATAAAGGGGCAAAATAAAAAAAGCGGCGATCGCGGCGTTGGGCATCACAGCCAGCGCAAAAGCCCTTGCAGACATGCTCCGATAAAATCGGAGGGCAAAATAACAACATGCCGCCTATCCCCAGAAAAGATGAGCTATTGTCTCAATCCCCAGTGTCATCATCCCCGCAATCCCCTCAAAAGCCGCATCTGTCAAACTTGCGGTGCCAGTCTGCTGCTCAAAGAGCGCTACCGCGCCATCAAACCCATTGCCCGAGGCGGATTTGGTAAAACCTATTTAGCGGTGGACGAAGATCGACTGAATACGGTGTGCGTCATCAAGCAATTTTTACCGAAACTGCAAGGTACCGCTGCCTCCCGACAAGCAACCCTGCACAAAGCGATCGAGCTATTCAATCAAGAAGCGCTGCGACTGTACGAACTGGGCGTTCACCCCCAAATTCCCTCCCTGCTGGCTTCTTTCGAGCAAGACAAACGCCTGTATTTAGTGCAAGAATTTATCGATGGCAAAACCTTGTGGCACGACCTGAAAGAGCGAGGCGCGTTTGCCCCGAGCGAGATTTTGGCACTGCTGCGCGATATCTTGCCAGTGTTGGCATTTGTGCATCAAAAAAAGGTAGTTCACCGGGATATTACCCCCGCCAACATCCTGCGGCGCAAGGAAGATGGCTTCCTGGTGTTGATTGATTTCGGAGTGGCGAAACAACTGAGCCAAACCTCCTTGGCAAAAACCGGGACGAAAGTGGGCACTGCAAGTTATGCGCCCATCGAACAACTCCGCAGCGGGAAAGCCTATCCGGCGAGCGATCTGTATAGTTTGGGCGTGACTTGCATTCATTTGCTCACCGCCGTGAAACCCGATGCCCTGTTCGATCCGCTCAAGGGCTGTATTTGGCGCGAGTATCTGAAAAGTCGGGGTCGAGATATTAGCGATCGCTTCGGGGATGTGTTGGATCGGATGATTGCCGATCGCGTCACCGATCGCTATCAAAGCGCTGAGGCGGTATTGCAAGATTTGGCCGCCGTGGGCGTTTCTCCCACCCAGACGAGCAATGCAACTACGCCGCCTCCCCCAGGCAAACCCCCGGCATCCCCCCCCATCACCACCCCCAGCAGTGCCTCCCCCATGCCCTCCCGACCCCCGCGCACCGGCGATCGCCCCCACTCCGCTAGCCGCCTGGATCCTTGCTTGCGAACCCTCACCGGTCATGGGAGTTGGGTGACTTGTCTGGCGATCGACCCCAGAGGTCAGCTCCTCGCCAGTGGCAGTCTCGACGATACCATCGCTATCTGGAACTTTCGCACCGGCGAGCAACTTCGCACCTGGCGCGGACACTCGAAATCCATTAACGCTCTCGCCATCAGTCCCGACAGCACCCTACTCGCCAGTTGCAGCGACGACGACACCATCGCCCTGTGGCACCTCAAGCGCGGCACCCGACTCGCGACCTTCGAGGAGCATTTACGCGATGTGAATGCGGTGGCGTTTACTCCCCAAGGGAATTTGTTAATTAGCGGATCGGAAGACCGCACGATCAAACTCTGGCCCCTGGGCGATCGCTCCCCCGAAGCACCCTCCCCCTCCTCCTACACCCTCTCCGGGCGCTCTGGCATGATTAAGGCGATCGCCACCAACGGCACCCACCTCGTCAGCGGCGGACTCGACAAAACCATCCATGTTTGGGACATAGTATCTCGTCAAGTGCGATACAATCTATCCGGCCACTTTCAAGCCGTCAATACCCTCGCCATCAGTCCCGACGGTACCCTACTCGCCAGTGGCAGTAAAGACAAAACCATTAAACTCTGGAACCTCTCCACCGGCACCTTGCTCTCTACCCTTTCCAGTCACCTCGATTCCGTCAACTCCCTCGCCTTCAGTCCCGATGGCAAAACCCTCGTCAGTGGGAGCAGCGACCAAACCCTCAAACTCTGGCAACTCCACCCCAGCACACCCCACAGTGCTACCCTGCAAACCACCTTAACCGGACATTTCGGCGCAGTTAATGCAGTTCTGTTTACCCCCAGTGGTAAAATGGTCGTCAGCGGCAGTTGGGACGAAACCATTAAAATTTGGCGCGTGGGACGATAAAAATGGAGACTTGAGAATTGAGAATTACCACAATTGTTCAATCTTAAGCGTGATGTTTATCGCCGATTTATCGGATACAATAGAAAAATAATATCATGTCCGCTGTCCAGACAACTCAACTTGTAGAGACGCCATTCATCGCGTCTCTACCGGTATTTCGCCGCCCCTCCTCCGGACCCCATATAATATCCCGCCTTAACCAGCTATTATTGAAAATCCCGATATAACCTCTTAACGCTGACTCGTTCATTTCATCTGATTATGACCTATTGTCTCAATCCCCACTGTCCCAATCCACCCAATCCCGAAGGAACGAAATTTTGCCTCAGTTGCGGTGCGAAATTAACCTTGCGAAGCCGTTACCGTGCTGTGGAACTCATCGGACAGGGAGGAATGGGACGCACTTTTTTAGGCATCGATGAAGACCGACTGAACGCCTCTTGCGCCATCAAACAATTTTTCCCCGCAATTCAAGCCACCACCGCTTTAGCAAAAGCCACAGAACTATTTAAGCGCGAAGCAGAGCAACTGCTGCAATTGGGAGAACACCCGCAAATTCCCAGCCTTTATGCGTATTTCGAACAAGAGAAACGCTGGTATTTGGTGCAGGAATTTATCGATGGGGTGAATTTGTTAGAAGAATTAAAACAACAGGGGACATTTGACGAAGCCAAGATGCGGGCATTGTTGGGAGATGTATTGCCAATTTTGCAGTTTATTCACCAGCGACAGGTAGTGCATCGGGATATCAAACCGGAGAATATTTTGCGTCGCCGTCGGGATGGGAAACTGGTGCTGGTGGATTTTGGCGTGGCGAAACAAGGGAGTGGCACCCAACTAGCGCAAACCGGCACCCGGGCGGGAACCCAAGGGTATGCCCCGATGGAACAACTGCGGGGAGGTCAGGCATATCCGGCGAGCGATTTATATAGTTTGGGGGTGACTTGCGTGCAATTACTGACGGGGAAAATGCCCGAGGATTTGTACGATTCGATGGAGGCGCAGTGGGTGTGGAAAGCACAATTGCAGAAACAGGGGCGGGCGGTGAGCGCCCAGTTCGCTGCAGTTTTGGATAAAATGCTGCAAGAACTGGTGCGCGATCGCTTTTCTTCGGCGACGGAGGTTTTGCAGGCGCTTGCTGATGGGGCGATCGCACCACAAACCCCCTCGAAAGCACCCGGATCGAACAAGCCGGCGATCGCGCCTGCGCCACCGCCCGCCCAACCCACACCCAAAACCGTCGCGCAACCGGGTTCTTTTGATGCGATCGCCGCAGATTTAGCAGAAATCAAAAGTCAGTTTACCCCGGGAAACGCGCCCCCACCCGCCAAACCCCAATCCGGGAAAACCACAACCCCCTCCCCGGCGAAACCCTCGGGGTTCGATGCGCTTGAAGCGGAATTAGAATCGTTAAAATCCGAATATGGAGAGTCGAATTCAGAGTAATTGGGGGCGATCGCGCCAAATTCCCGGTGTACGACTGCTTAAAATTGAAACCCCTACCGCCTTGGATTTACTGACGACGTTCGACATATTGCATTTG
>NZ_JAYFEQ010000911.1:0-401 GCF_055795085.1 Phormidium sp. CCY1219
GGTTTATATAATCCCGAGGCCGGCGGCGGGATGGAAGGTTCTCCCTTGACAAAAAAATCCGCATCGGGTACAATGAAGCCAAAGGGCGAGGCAGGGCGTTTAAGCATTGCATAGATTGCTTTTGCTTTCTGCCCAGCGCCTAACCTTCACCATCAATTTTAACATACTTTTTCCCAAAAATCCCAATCTCAATCTGCCGCCGTAGGGCGATCGGACCCCCGCAACACCATTCTGCCACACTCCCACCAATCACCGCCGGGGGTCACGCACCGACTTAAAACCCCACATGCAAGCACCATCAGCTTTTGTAGACCTCGGCGATCGGCGGAAAATTTATTCCCCCTCGGGGTTTATATAATCCCGAGGCCGGCGGCGGGATGGAAGGTTCTCCCTTGACAAAA
>NZ_JAYFEQ010000912.1:0-358 GCF_055795085.1 Phormidium sp. CCY1219
CTTGGGTTTGCACTCGGATATTGTAACTAGATTTAGTTTCAAAGTCCGGGGAACTGTTGATTTGCAGTTGGTCGCCAACAATGGTGAAGGCTGCGTTATCGGTGTCTCCGGTACCTGTCGCTAAACTGTAGGTAAAGGTATCTCCAGTATCGGGGTCGGTGGTGGAGAAGGTGCCGACTGCGGTGTTCGCCCCTACGTTTTCGTCGATGGCGTTGCTGCTGAGGGCGAGGTCTGTAGGGGGGGAGTTAGGGCTGTCTAACTTCCATAGCTCTTCGCCGTTAGTGCCGTCGTCGGCTCTAAAGTACAGGGTGCCGTTGATGTTGGTTAAATCGTTGGGAAATGAGTTACCCGAACCAGT
>NZ_JAYFEQ010000913.1:0-371 GCF_055795085.1 Phormidium sp. CCY1219
CTTGGGTTTGCACTCGGATATTGTAACTAGATTTAGTTTCAAAGTCCGGGGAACTGTTGATTTGCAGTTGGTCGCCAGCGATGGTGAAGGCGGCGTTATCGGTGTCTCCCGTACCTGTCGCTAAACTGTAGGTAAAGGTATCTCCAGTATCGGGGTCGGTGGTGGAGAAGTTGCCGACTGCGGTGTTCGCCCCTACGTTTTCGTCGATGGCGTTGTTGCTGAGGGCGAGGTCGGTGGGACTCTCGTTCAGGTCGTTAACGTTAATCGTTAATTCCTTCTGGAAAATCTCTCCACCCGCATCTTGGGTTTGCACTCGGATATTGTAACTAGATTTAGTTTCAAAGTCCGGGGAACTGTTGATTTGCAGTTGG
>NZ_JAYFEQ010000914.1:0-10677 GCF_055795085.1 Phormidium sp. CCY1219
GTAACCGCCGTGGCCCTCTCCCCGGATGGCCAATACGCCCTGTCCGGTTCAAGGGATAACACCGTGAAAGTGTGGGATTTACTCACCGGGGAGCCGGTGGTGACCTTTAGCGGCGACTCTCTCTTTATGGGTTGTGCGGTGGCCCCGGATGGGGTGACAATGGTAGCCGGCGATGGGTTGGGGGTGGTGCATTTTTTGCGGTGGGAAATAGATTCCTCCTTACTGCCACTCCCCCGCCGCTCTCCAGGGGCGGACAATCCCGCGAGTTTGTTTTATCGAGGCTTATCCTGGGCGCAGCAGGGACGGGGGGAAGAGGCGTTTGCCTGTTGGCAGAAAGCGGTCAACCTCCGTCCCGATGCTGCCCCCAGGATTTGGCAACAGGGGGGCAAAGCGCTGTTGTGGGCAGGAGAATGCTATGAGGAGGCAGCCCGCTGCTTTCAAAACGGGGTACAACTGCAACCAGACAACCCGGAATTGTGGAATGGGTTGGCGATCGCACAGCGGCGCGCTGGGGACGCAGAAGCCGCACTTTCCACTTACGATCGCGCTCTAGAATTGCAACCCGATGCCCCCTATCTCTGGGCCAATCGCGCTTATGCTTTGCGCACCTTAGGTTCCTATCCGGAGGCGCAGGCGAATTTTCACCAAGCCCTGAAACTCGACCCGACGTATGCGAATGCTTACTATAATCTCGCTTGTCTTTATGCGTTGCAAGGCAAGGTAGAGTTAGCCTTAGACCATTTGCGGCAGGCGATTGATTTCAACCCGAAATATCGCGAATTGGCGAAAACCTATACCGATTTTGATGGGATTCGCCAGGATACAAGGTTCCGGGCACTGATTGAAAATCGCGCTATTCCAGGAACTGATTGAAAGATGACGACGTGCGGTAGGGAGGGGGCCATGCTGTATCCGCTGGGTGGCGCGGGGGAGTGTTAACCCGCACCCCGCCCCCTATACTACAATTGTCAATCTGCAATTTACTGTCGCCTCCCGTGCATAGCCCCCCGGCAATTTCAATCCCCCAGTTTGCCCCTGTGGAGTATTTATGCAATTGTCAATCTGCAATATACCCTGACTTTTATTACCACAAAGTTTTAGAAATGTCAAGGGCAATATATAATGTCCGGAGAAATAATCGCCAAAAGGATTAGTGCCCCTAGGCGCACGATAGCCCTGTCGCGCATGGCTTACCCTAGAACCTGCAAAGGTGCGATTTCAATCGCCCGCGTTGATTCCCTCAATACGAACAGACCCTCTCCTACGCGGGCGAATTGAAAACAATTGTTCCGGGGTTAATCTGCTGTAGAATTGGCATCGAGGAGTTGCTCGAATTCCGCGATAGATGCAATCGAAATTGCTTGTTGCAGCAGTTGTTTGAGGGTAGGAATATCGGTGATTTGATTCACCCGCGCCCTCAGTTCCGAGGGTACCGAGTTAAACCGCACGGTCAACACTTCTAGGACCGCCTCGCGAGCAGTTTGTAGCATTCCTTCTTGGCGACCTTCTTGGCGACCGGCTTCCATTGCGCGGCGTTCGATATTGCTGAGAATTGGCATTTGTCGTTCCTCCTGATAGGCTTGGAGTTTGGTATCAAAACTTTGTTGGAGTGATTCGGGTAGGGTCATCATCCAGTCAAGTAGGCGAAATAACTTGATGATGTCGTTTTCAGTATAGCCTCGCTCGTAGAGGTTTTGCACTAATTCCCATTTCCAACGTTCTCGTTCCTCGGCGTTGCTGGTGGTGGCTTTGGTTTTTAAGTGGGCCATGACTAAGAAAGCGAAGGGATTGGGGCTTTCTTGCAGGATTGACCACTGATTTTCGTAGTCTAGGAGTTTGGCGGTGGGAAATTGAAAGTGCATGGAACAGCCACCGAGTTCGTACCTGTAGGAGTTGGGACGCCAGGAGGGGCGATCGTCTCCTAAGATGGCGAGGCTAATCACCTTTTTGTGAATGTCAAAGGAGCGGTAATGGTAGATATACATTCGTTCGGTAAATTCGGCATCTTCTTGACTCTGAATTTCGATATGAATAAACAGGTAAGCTTCTTGTCCGTTGCGTTGCCAAACTTGGAATAGTTTGTCTCCTTCGCGCTCTCCGGCGCTCCCGCTAGGGCTAATTTGTTGCAGTTCTTTGTCGAGGGATTGGTATTATCTGGTCCAGTCTATGAGCGAGTGAACCAGGGGGAAAAAGAAGTTGAGGAAGGCTTGCAGATAGTCTTCTATTGCTTCTTTCCACGGTTGGTTGTAATTGGCATTTGGGGTATCCACCCTGATGTCTCCCAATGTTTTTTGATTTGGTTTTATATTAACATGTAATTGTCTATTTTTAACAGCCATTTAGCAACTTTTTTTAATTACACGGGCGGTTGTGGACATAAAAAATCTGGGTTTTGTTCGGTTTGAATTAGCGTTTGTTTGCTCGATTTGGGAACTTGTAAATTGAATTGTGTGGAGGCGGATACTCGGGGAGGGTTGCCCAGGCGATCGCCTGGGAACGAGTTGATTTGGCGGAGTAAAGTAGGGCCAAATGGGGGAGGTGGATAGATAGCAGATGAGGAGTAAAATTGAGAGGTTGCAACGGGAGGATGTAAAATAACGAGGAGTTTTGCGGAAATATGGAAACCATGAACGATCGCTGGAATTTGAAGGAAAAAAAAGCCTTAGTCATCGGTGCTACCCAAGGGATTGGCTTAGCAGTGGCGAACGAACTGCTCTGTCTGGGTGCAGAAGTGGCCATTGTGGCCCGGAATGCGGAACAGATAGACCGACGAGTGGAAAGCTGGAAGGCGCGGGGATGGCAGGTGGAAGGCATTGCGGGGGATGCCTGCAGCGCGGACGATCGCCACCGCATCTGCGATCGCATCGGCGAACGGTTTGGCCATTTAGATATCTTGGTCAATAACGTAGGCACGAACATTCGCAAAAAAACCCTGGACTATACCCCAGAAGAGTACCAAGCGATCGTGCAGACCAATCTCACCTCTGCCTTTGAACTGTGCCGCCTGTGCTATCCTTTCCTCAAGCGAGCCGCGATCGCCAGCATTGTGAACATTGCCTCAGTGGCGGGGTTAGTGGCCATACCCACCGGTGCGCCCTATGCGATAACCAAAGCGGGGTTAGTACAACTGACGCGATCGCTCGCCGTAGAGTGGGCCGGGGACAACATTCGCGTAAATGCCGTCGCCCCCTGGTACATTCGCACTCCCCTCACCGCCCCGGTGCTCGACAATCCCGAGTATTTCGCCACCGTCATCGACAAAACGCCAATGCAGCGCGTGGGCAACCCCGAAGAGGTGGCCGGCTTAGTGGCCTTTCTCTCCATGCCTGCCGCCTCTTATATTACCGGACAATGCATCGCCGTAGATGGCGGCTTTTTAGCCAGTGGATTTTAATTTTCATTTAATTAAAAATCGCCAAACTTGTGATATTATACCTGATTTATTTTAGCAGATTGGAAAAGGGCGAAAACTGCAGTGAAAAAAATGATGCGAATTTCCTAAGCTGTGGTAGGCTAAAATTGACAAGACCATCCTGAAACCTTGAAGCAACTGTGACGGAGAATTGCATGACTTAAGGTGTGCCAAATTTCGCAATTGTCTTGGTGGCGATCCGCGCGCGAAATTGTTTTCTAACAGTTACCCGGGAAACTGGCAGCCAGCTAGACCCCCACCGAAGCAGCGCGAAACCGAGGAAACTCATATCGGCTTAACAACGAGGAGAAATGCATGGGCAATGCCATTTACCCTGATTGGTCTTACCCCTCACGGGTTTTTACCACATTTCAGTTCGGGGAAATGCAACATTGATTCACGAAAGTTTGCAAAAATTTGTAAAATTTATTGAGGAGATTTAGTAGCACAAGATGATGCAATTGTAAATCAAACCAGGGAAAGATTGCGGCCAACATTGGTGCGATTTAGCATACCTAATAGTTTTCCTTTATTTCTCAGTGTAGTGATTTCAGGAGTGCAAAATGGCAAAACATACACGACGAATCAATTCTGCCCTTCATGGGAGGTTCTTCTGCATGTCCATCCAGGTAGCAATCTGCTTGGCCGGCGTTTCTCAATCGTGGGAACCGTCAATCTTCTCCGAGGAGGTAAGCGCCAAAGCGGAAGCGGTAACCGTCGTGAAAGAAGAGTGCAAAGACGATGAAGACAAAAAATGCGATCACCATCGGGGAAGCAGTGAAGAGCGGTCTGCAATCTAATTGTTTATATTTAATAAATGCCATGCAATTCGATACGATCGCCCCGCTTTCGGGGAATTGCGAGTTAACGCCACAGCAAGCCACGGCGTAACCAAGGGAGAAAGAAACGGGAGAGATGGAGAAGGGAGATAACATAGACAACCAGGAAATTTAGAGGGAGGCTAGGCGTCGTCAGCCACAGGGGGGTTCTGGTGGACCGATGCAAAACGCTCTCCCTTGAGAAACGGAAACAGCAGAATCGGAGGGTGGGGAATCTCCACCCTCCGCCCAGTTTTCTCGCCTAAGATCCGCTTTGCACGATTTGCTCGATAGTGTCAGCTTGAGTGGGAATGTCGGCGGTGAAGACTTCCCGACCATTTGGCGTCACCAACACATCATCTTCGATGCGGATACCGCGCACGTCAGAGAAGTGAGCTAACTTATCCCAGTTAACCACCGCATCGTAGTGCGATCGCCGTTGGGGGTCTTGCAAAATAGCCGGCACCTGGTAAAAACCCGGTTCGATAGTCACCAACATCCCCGGTTGCAACCGACGGTGAAGCCGCAGGTAACACAACCCGAAGCGATCGCTGCGTTGGCGGCCCGCTGCATAGCCGGCCACATCCCCCAAATCCTCCATATCGTGGACATCCAAGCCGAGCAAATGGCCCACCCCGTGGGGGAAAAATAACGCATGAGCGTCCATTGCCACCAAATCCTCCGGATTCCCCTGCAAAATCCCCAAATCCACCAAACCTTCCGCCAGGATGCGCGCTGCGTGCAGATGCACCTCGAGATATTCCACATCCGGACCGACCTGTTCGATGCAGGCATCATGGGCCGCCAGCACCACATCGTAAATATCCCGCTGCGTCGGAGAAAACTGACCCGACACCGGCCAAGTGCGCGTCACATCCGACGCCCAGCCAGTTGCCGTTTCCGCGCCCACATCGGCCAGTAACAAATCGCCAGGGTGTAACCGATGATGATAGCGTTCGTTATGCAGCACCTCCCCATGAACCGTAACGATACTGTTGTAGGCAACCGAAAAATTCTGAGACAGGATAGCGCCTTCCATCGCCCCGCGCACCATCGCCTCAGTTTTCGCCTCCCGGGTGGACTTCATGCCGATTAAATGGACTTGCACCGTACAGGCGGCAGCTTGGCGCAACTCCTTGAGCGCCGGTTCATCGTGGGTGAGGCGCAACTGAGCGATCGCCTTTGCCAGTTGCAGGTCCAAGGCTTCATCCGGATTTGCGGCATCGGGAGCGGGAGACACCGGGCGATCGAGCACCCGAGACTGTGCCGCCAGAGTCTTGCCATCCTGCACGGCGATCGTAGCCGCCCCCCGCGCCCGGGAAGCTAACTCCCACAGGGGAAACGCCGCATCCGCCCCGATCGCCAGAGCAATTTCCTCCCGTTTTGGCGTCACCCCATGCCAGAGGGTACTTGCCGGCGAGGGGTCATCCATAAACAATTCCAGCTTCCCCTCCGCCAAGCGAATCGCCGCATTTTCCACCGGCACCCAGGCAAAATAGAGAAAATGACTGCTAGGGCGAAACCGGAAAACATTCGCCGGAAAATTGCGCGACGAGGGACTTCCCGACCATAAAATCGCCGGAAAATCGATCGCGCGCGCCAATTTTTCCCGCCGATCGCGCAATACAGCGTCCAGAGAAGCCGTCGAAGTTTGAGTTTGCATGATGAATCGATGTTATTTTATGATTTGAGCGGGGCGATCGCACAACCGCCCGAGAGAAATTGACCCACCCATGTACACCGGGTTTATAATTAAAATTTAATCCGTTAGCAAAATCTTACCAAAATGTGGGGATGAAAAACCATACCGGGGCGAAAAACAGCCCGATAAAACCCTCTAACTGGCCATTAGAAAACCTGCCCGGATTGAGTGGAGAATACCGCGATCGACTCGTTGCCTGTGGCATTACCACCACCCGGCAACTAATCCGAAAAGCAAGCAGCGAAGAACAAAAACTCGCCCTTGCCAACCAATTAAAGATTCACATCCAACATATTCGCAAATGGGTGGCGATGGCACAGCTTGCCTGCGTGCCCAGCGTCGGTTGCCAATACTGCGGACTGTTGCTGCACGCCGGGATTGCCTCCGTCAACCAACTTGCGGGAGTACCGATCCACCGACTGCACCAACAACTGAAGCGGGTGCAAGTCAGCACCATGCACAGAAGAGATTTGTGTCCCTCGATAGATCGCGTCACCCAATGGATTCAGCAAGCGAAAGTGCTGTCCAATTGCCACCGTTAAACGCCAAAGGAGAACCCAGACAGAAGCCAAAAAACTACTCCGGTTTAGCTAAAACCCCATTGAGAAAAATATCCGCCAAGCCTTCAGCCATTTGCTTGAGCGCTTCTGGGGAGGAATCCTCACTAAACATGGTTTTTTCGCTAAATCCAGCCACAGCAAACATGCCTAAAAACACATGAGCCACCAAGCGGGGATTCATGGGACGATAAATGCCTTTTTCCATTGCCGTTTCAAAAAAAGCCTCAGCCACATCCGTCATTTTGGCAATCACTTCTTCTTGGATGCGATCGCGCAATTCCGGGTGAAACTGAGCCTCCAGGAAACACACCCGCAGCAAATCCCCATTCTTGTGTAGATTGAGCATTCGCCGTCGCATCACCTGGGCCACCGCCTTGTAGCTGCCCATTTCGCTGAGTTCCGTGAGCAGATCCGTGAGGATTTCGACCCATCCTTCCGTAGCCAACTCCACCAAAATAGTTTTTTTATTGCCAAAATGACGAAAGAGGGTACCCTCAGCCACACCAGCAGCTTGAGCCAGATCCCGAGTGGTGGTGCTGTTGTAGCCTTGGTGGGCAAACAAGCGCTGCGCCGCCTGTAAAATTCGGGTGCGCGTATCGCTATCCGTCGGTTGTGGTTGGGGAGTAAATAGTTTCATCTTCGAGTAGATAATGAGTAGAGGGCAAAAAATATTCTTGCGTTGGTTTTATTGTCTAACGCAACCCGAGTGAATTGCCGAAACTTTCACAGATTGTTAACTTTCCCCTCGTGGGTAAAAGGAACCATTGATGCTAGAGAGGACGTAAAAACGCCGCAATCCGTTTATGAGTAGACTCAAAAAAATACCTGGATTTTTCCCCATCGCCCGCCTGTGGGGCAGAGTTTTCCCACCAAACCCGAGGCGATGCTTCTTTTATCCTAACCAAAGCCGCGATCGCCGCCCCCGGAGGCAGGGATTTCGCGCCCGCCCCCTGATTGTCGCCCTAGTCATCGTCGCCCTGCTGTGGACCGGGATTCCCGGTTCCGCCGCCATAGCGCGAGAGCGATCGCAAACCACCGCCGCCGAATCCATCCAACCCTACCTCGATCGCGTCATCGAGAAAGTCACCGAATTCACCCTAGACAATGGCCTCAAATTTATCGTCTTAGAACGACATGAAGCCCCCGTCGTCTCCTTTTTAACCTACGCCGACGTGGGCGGGGCCAACGAACCAGAAGGCAAAACCGGCGTCGCCCATTTCCTGGAACACCTCGCCTTTAAAGGTACCCCCCGGATTGGCACCCGAGACTATCAAGCCGAAAAAGAACTCCTCGACCAACTCGATCGCGTAAATGCGAAAATCGAGACAGCGCGCGCCGCCGGCAAAACCGCCGAAGTGGAAAAACTACGCCTGGAATTCGACAAACTCGAAACCGCCGCCTCCGCCTTGGTGGTGCAAAACGAACTGGGTCAAATCGTGGAACAAGCCGGCGGAGTGGGACTCAATGCCACCACTTCTGCCGATGCCACCCGCTATTTTTATAGCTTTCCCGCCAATAAGCTCGAACTGTGGATGTCTCTCGAATCCGAGCGCTTCCTCGAACCAGTCTTTCGGGAATTTTATAAAGAAAAACAAGTCATTCTCGAAGAACGAAGAATGCGGACCGATAACTCCCCAATTGGCAAAACCATCGAGGTGTTTTTAGACAACGCCTTTCAGGTGCATCCCTATCGCCGCCCGGTGATTGGATACCCCGAAGACCTGAAAAACATGACCCGTCAGGACGTGCGGGAATTTTTCGAGACCTATTACGTGCCGAGCAACTTAACCATCGCCGTGGTGGGAGATGTGGATCCCGACGAAGTGCAGGGACTGGCGGAAATTTACTTCGGGCGCTACAAAGCCCAACCCGCCCCCCCGGAAGTCACCGCCGTGGAGCCACCCCAAACCGAACCGCGTCAGGCGACGGTGCGCTTCCCCTCTCAACCCTGGTATCTGGAAGGATACCACGCCCCAGGTATCGACCATCCCGATCGCCCGGTGTATGAAATCATCGCCAGCATTCTCAGCGATGGTCGCACCTCGCGCCTGTATCAGTCTCTCGTGGAAGAACAGCAGGTAGCGCTTTCGGCGCAGGGGTTTAGCGGGTTCCCCGGGGATAAATATCCCAACTTGATGTTGTTCTATGCCCTCACCGCACCGGGTCACACGGTGGAGGAAGTGGCGAACGCATTGCACGAACAAATCGAGCGCCTCACCGAAGAACCGGTATCGCTCCAGGAGTTAGAGCGGGTGAAAACCCAAGCGAGAGCGCAATTGCTGCGATCGCTCGATTCCAATCAGGGGATGGCCAGTTTATTGGTGGAATATCAAGTGAAAACTGGGTCGTGGCGCAATCTGTTTGCCAAATTAGAACAATTTGCCGCCGTTACCCCCGAGGATGTGCTGCGAGTATCGCGCGAAACCTTCCGTCCCGAAAACCGCACCGTGGGACTGCTGTTGCCACAGGAGGAAACTAACTAATGTCCAATGCAATCACCAAACGCAAGAATAAAAGCCGCAAATATCTCGTCTGGCTGCTTCTCGTCCCCTTGGCGCTCGTCTTGTTCGCCTTGTTTCCGGTGACGGCACAACCGGCTAAACATTATACGGAATTAGAGTTTCCTCCCGCACCGGAAGTTAAGCTACCCGACTATACCCGCTATCAACTGGATAACGGTCTGGTGGTGTATTTAATGGAAGACCGGGAATTGCCCCTGGTCAGTGGTCGGGCGTTGTTTCGCACCGGCGATCGCTTCGAACCGGACAGCGAAGTGGGACTGGCACAAATCGTCGGGGAAGTGATGCGAACCGGTGGCACTAAGTTTCATTCCCCAGATGAGTTGAATCAAATTTTGGAACAAAAAGCGGCATCGGTGGAAACCAGCATCGATACTACCTCCGGATCGGCAAACTTCAATACCTTGAGTGAAAATTTACCGCAGGTGTTTGGATTATTTGCCGAGGTGATTCGCTATCCGGTTTTTGCAGAAGAAAAAATCGAGTTGGCGAAGACGCAACAAGCCGGTGCGATCGCGCGGCGCAATGATAATCCCAGCGATGTGGCAATGCGCGAATTTCGCAAGTTGATTTATGGGGAAAAGAGTCCCTATGCCCGCACGGTGGAATATCGAACTTTGGAGAATATTTCTCGCCCCGATGTGGTGGGGTTTTACCAGAAGTATTTTGCTCCGAACAATACGATTTTGGGAATTGTGGGCGATTTCGATACCGAGGAAATGCGATCGCTGATTGAAGCGAAATTCGGCGACTGGAAACCGGATCCGAAATTAGACCGACCCACAAGCAATTTGCCCCCGGTGACGCAAGCAAAAAAAAGCGGTATTTTTCTCGTGAATCAGCCCCAGCTTACTCAGAGCAATATTCAACTCGGGCATCTGGGGGGAGAATTGAAAAATCCCGATTATCCGGCAATATCGGTACTCAATGGGGTGCTGAATGGATTTGGCGGACGGTTATTCAATCAGATTCGATCGCGTCAAGGATTGGCGTATTCCGTGTATGGTGTCTGGAGTCCGCGTTACGATTATCCGGGAATGTTTATTGCCGGCGGATCGACGCGATCGGATGCCACGGTTCCATTTATTGCCGCAATGTTGGAGGAAATCGAACGCATCCGCACCGAACCGATTACGGAAGAAGAGTTAGAATATGCCAAAGAATCGGCGTTGAATTCTTTTATTTTTAATTTCGCCGACCCCAGCCAAACCCTGTCGCGCTTGATGCGATATGAGTATTATGGATATCCGGAAGATTTTATCTTCCAATATCAGCGCGGCGTTGAAGAAACCACCATCGAAGACGTGCAGCGAGTGGCGCAGAACTATTTAGCTCCCGAGCAGTTGGTGACGCTGGTGGTGGGCAATTCTACCGCGATCGAACCGCCGTTAACCAGTCTCGCCCCGGAAACGAATGTAACCGCTATTGATATCACAATTCCGGATCCGAGCAGTTGAAAACTCCCTGTGGGGTGGGCGCATTGCCCACCTTATACTCTTTTCCTCAATCCGTGGGCAATTCCCACCCTACATCACATCGACCTAACCCCACTCGTTCCCAGGCTCCAGCCTGGGAACGCTCTTTCCGAAGCTCCGCCTCGGAAAGGGCAAAAGATTCACCAGAGACGATATTATACCACCAACTCGTCCAACTCGTTCCCAGGCTC
>NZ_JAYFEQ010000915.1:0-233 GCF_055795085.1 Phormidium sp. CCY1219
TATTCCCATTATGAATAAGTATAGCAGAAATTTTTCCTTTTCGCCAGGGTTTTCTTTTTTTTGGGGCCGGCGCTTTTTTTCTGGGGGGGGTTGACCGAGGCTTGATTTTCTGCTACTATTTTTTACATAATGGAAATGGTGGCAAAATTTTTATTTTCGGCAATATTCCCATTATGAATAAGTATAGCAGAAATTTTTCCTTTTCGCCAGGGTTTTCTTTTTTTTGGGGCCGG
>NZ_JAYFEQ010000916.1:0-1692 GCF_055795085.1 Phormidium sp. CCY1219
CCCGAATCGGTGCGTTCCGGCTGGCTTAATCTTGTTGCCAAAATCCAAGGATTAAACGAAGCCGGAACGCACCCTACTAAATTTGATTATCGAAACCAACTGATTCTTAAGTAGTTTGTAGGGTGGGTTAGACGGCTAAAAGCTATGCTATAAAAGCAATCTATTAATCCGCCGTAGCCCACCACCTTGGGGTTACCGCGATACCACTACTAGCGATTTCGCAGTTTCCAATAAGCTTGAAGGGGACTCATCGTTACACTACGAACATAACCTTGATTAGGATGAGCGCCATTTGTTCTTTTATAACTATGGCCGTGTTGAACTTCTAGGTGAAGGTGATTGGCAAAATCAAGAACAGCGAGGGTTTGTCCAACTTCTATTCGTTGACCACGAGATACATACTTAGTACCCAGATGTCCATAAACCCAATGATTGCCATCGTCACTGTCAATCCCCATGAAATCAGAATTAACCCAATTTACTGTTCCGCCAACTACTGCTTTGATTGGAGTACCAGCAGGTGCGCCCATATCAATTCCGGCGTGCCACTTTCCGAAACCGTTATAGTAGCTTTGGTCGTAAGCGTAACCTGCATTCATGTGAACGCGAGAACCAAAAATCGCTTTGGATAAGTCTGTATAAACTTGCCGAACAGTATCACTGGTTTTCCACATTTGGTTGCTACCACCAAAGGGTGAATTTGGTCGGAATTGATTATCATCACCACTTTGGATATCCCATTTATCAGTACTGAAAGAAGCAAGTTCAGGATAGTATTTACCACCACCATCTTTCTTCTCAGGAAAATGAGTTCGAGCATTTCCCATTCTTTTCCATGCACTCCAGTTTTGTTCATCATTTGAAGAACGCATATAAAGATAACCCTCTTTGCCAATATGATACTGATATAGCTTTCCGTTGAATGCTTCTAGCCAAGGATCACCATAGGCCTCTTCATTGGAAACATTGGCTGATTTCCAGGCTGTCCAGTTAATACCATTAGTGGAAGAACGAGTATAGATTTTTTTATCCTTGCCAACGTGAGACTGGTAAAGTCTTCCATTTAAAGCTGTCATGGCAACTGCATAGTTTGTTTCTTCATTGGAAACATTGGCTGATTTCCAAGCTGTCCAGTTAATACCATTAGTGGAAGAACGAGTATAGATTTTCTTATCCTTGCCAACGTGAGACTGGTAAGCAACACCATTCAGTTTTGCAACTACAGGCTGATAGTAGGTTACTTCATTAGGTATATTTTCCTTTTTCCAGGCTGACCAATTTTGACCATCGCTTGAATATCGAGTGGCAATACGATTATCCAAGCCTCGATGAGTTTGAAAAAGAAGACGCCCAACAAGTCCTTTATTATTGTATTTGTTTTGAAGATAAAACCCATCGAAAATTCTTCTTAAAAAAATTCTAAAACCTGAACTTTGTGTGTTGCCAAAAACCTTCAAGAAATCACTAAACGTCCTGACTGGGTTGGAACTATTAGAAACTTGACTTGACCCAGGACTTGAAACATCAGGGTCTGCTGCCCGTTCCATTGGAGTCACTAAACCTTCCCCACTCCATGTCAACGGAATAAACTGTAAACTCTTCTCATCAACTTCCACCTCTGGCTTCGTCACCTTCGCCAAATGCACCGCCGCCGTCATATTCAGCAAGCCAGCGCCCGTTTCAGCATCATGA
>NZ_JAYFEQ010000917.1:0-1680 GCF_055795085.1 Phormidium sp. CCY1219
CCTAGTCCAACTCCCAGGGATGGGAAAAAACATAGGGATTAGCGCAATGGTTATTTATCCCTAGTCCAACTCCCAGGCATGGAAAAAAAACATAGGGATTAGCGCAATGGTTATTTATCCTGTAGCGCCCCATCGGTGAAAAAATTTATCGCGATCGCGCCAAAGTTATCATATTTTCATATGAGTAAGGTAGAGAATTTTTCACCTCGGAGGTGCAAGCGCGGTAATGACTATTCGGCTACGGATCGCATTAATTTGAGAAAGGCTAGACGATAAATTGCAGCGATCGCCTAGCTCACCCCCAAACCGACTCGCCAACCCCTCGCGGATGCCGACTTACGACACTTGCGGATTTTCCGACAGGGTGAGCAGAAAGGCCAGGTTTTCTTCCGCTTTTAACGCATGAGGTGCGTTCGCTGGCATAAACACAAATACCCCCGGTTCCAAAACGATATCTTCTCCCTCTAGGGTGAGGATTCCCCGCCCTTCGATAACGTTAACCGTGGCATTGCGGGTAGAAGTATGCTCGGAAATCTCCGTACTTTTGGCTAAACAAAATAAAGTGTACTGACAGCATTTATCTTGCAGGATGACTTTACTGAGTACCCCCGCCGAGGGATATTCTATCAACGCTTTCCAAGGTGTTTTAAACGATGCGTTGGATGAAGCAATCGTTGTCATTGTAATGAAACCTCCTTTTTGGTTATTCTAGTTGCAAAAAACCGCGCGGATTGTTTGCGGAAACTAAACGGCGATCGCGCAGACAATCAGGGTTCCAAGTTCCTCTTGATGCTGCAAAAACGTCCGCCGCATTTCTAGCACGCGCGATCGCAGTTCCGGATTGGCTAACAAATTGCGCGCTATGCGAATCGTATTTGCCAACCCTTCATCTCTGACGAGTTGCCCCACATTGAGCAACCCCATCTTTTTCATTTGAAAATGCTGCACTTCAAACGAGGCATTTTCATACATTTGTTGCCACGCAGCAGGCGATTGCGGGGTAGCATTCACCCGAATCACTTGCGAGAGCAATTGATGCAGTTCTGCTTCATTGTCCCGTGCCAGCATTTCCTGGGAGAGAAATTTCCCGCCCGGTTTTAGCCGATGCCGAATGTCTGACAATAACTTCTTTTTTCCCGGCACAGATTGCATGGTTAAAATCGCTTCGGCTAAAACATAATCGAATTGTCTGTCGATGGCCCCGAGGTTAAAAATATCCCCTTCAATGATTTCGATTTGATGGTCTAACCCAGCGGATTTAATATTTTCTCGCGATCGCGCCACGCTGTCGGGGTTTTTTTCCACCCCCACCACTCGCACGCCGAACCGTTTTGCCATCGCGATCGCGCTTTCGCCAAAACTCGAGGCTAATTCCAGGACCGTTTCTCCCGCTTCAAACCCCGCCCAGTTCCACAACTGCTCCGTTGCGGCAATTCCGCCGGGTCTGAGTAGGGTTTTGCCCGCCGCCGCTAACACTTGATGACCCGGTGCGGTTTGCAGGTTTGAGGTAGCCTTTGCCATTCCCATGACCTCCTAAATTTCTGCTACCTCAATTTTGATAAAACCTCTCACTGATGTCACCTATCTCCTGGTATAAATGCCCTTTTTCATCAGAAATTAGGGTTGGTAAGGGGGAGAACGGAAACCCTCGTCATTTATGCGTAGGGAGGAGTTCTCCCC
>NZ_JAYFEQ010000918.1:0-65203 GCF_055795085.1 Phormidium sp. CCY1219
AGGACATAAAAGCAATGCGTAAATTGCTTTTATGTCCTGCCCCGGCCAACGAGCTTTACCCTCATTATATCCCCTCTGAAAAAAAATGGCAACCTTTTAATTAGCCCAGGCGATGGGTAAAGATGCCGGTGGGGGCGGTGGGGGCGATATGGGGATTAAACCCGCCCACTTGATTGGTGCGGATGACCCAGAGCGCGGCACCTTGCTTTAAGAGGATTTTGGCAATGTTATCTTGGGCGGGACGCGGGAGCATCGTGCGCCACGCGATAATCCCTTTCACAAGGGTGCTGATGAGGTTTTCCGGTTGGTCACTGGCGGCGATTTGTTCCACATTTTGACGCCAGTCTGGTTGGGCGATGCCAAAAGGAATTAAATGGCGTTCCAGATGTTTGCCCAGATTGATTAATTGTTTGAATTGCCAAGTTTGGGGATGGTCGGGGAAATGTTGCTGCCATTCTTGAATGCGGGGAGTATTGGCGATCGCATGTTCGATGCGTTTAATCGTAATATAGAGCGCTTGATTGGAATCCTGCACGCAAGAGGATTCTGGCGTCACCACCGATGCGCCGGTGCCATTTCCCGTGCGATATCGGGCGCAGACGATCGCCAATTGGCGGCGAAATTCAGCCATTGGCGAAATTTTCATGCCGTCAAAATCATAATCCACGGTAAGCGGGTCGAATTTAACCAAGATATCGCAAATCGGTCGCGTCCCCAACCAGCCGCGCTGTAAATCCCCCATAAAACTAAACCATTTAATCGCATCAGAGAGGATACCTTGGCGGTTGTGGGCGTACACCTGCCGATATTCGATATCAAAGCGCAATTCACCGGTGAGGATATCGCGAACTACAGTAGCGATGCCATAGGAAAAATGACCCGTAACCACGCCGAAAGGGGTGGGTTCTGCTTTTTTCCCGCCAATCCCGCCAAAGACATGGATAACGATCGCTTTGTCACCTTCTTGCCAAGCGGAAATCGCCGCTCTGGGATTTTCTGCGATCGGGTCGAGCAAAATAGTAGAGGCGGTACCTTTTTTATCCGAGGTATTTTGCCAATTTTGTTTTTTCAGATAGGTCAGGGCGTTTTGAGTGCCCAGGGCAAGTTGTTGGGGTTTGAGACGCATTGCCCCACGCGGTTCGATCGCTTGCACCACAAACAGACTATCCCCATCTTTTTGCCCATAAACGTACCATCCTTCTGGATTTAAGGGAGATTTTTCGATCGCCCGATGGGTGGAAGGGTAAATACCGTTGCTGTTTTGCGGCACTTGGGGAATGCGAATCAGGTCAAAAGGGCCGTCGAATTCCCCAGTGATTTTGTTATAGTGACGTACCAGAAAGCGATCGCTTTTTATCGGGCCTGCATCGGCAATTCCCCGGTCGGTTTTGTTTTTTTTGCCCGTTTTGGGTTGACTTATACCACCTGTTGTGCTATGGGCAACCCGCTGAATAATCGTCACCAAAGCCACCAGACGCCCGCTAATTTCCACCGGTTGGCGGGAAATAATTAAACTCGGTTCGCCACTGCGCTCGTCTACCACGGGGTTATGCAAAGCGACGATAACGTTATCTTCCGGGCGCGCGCCGGCGAGGGATTCTAACGGGCCGACGGTATTGAGTTTATCCAGTCGGATCGGATGGACGAAGCCTTTTTTGTGACTGTGTTTGGCTTGGCGGGTAAAGCGGACATCCACGGTGACGGCGCGGACGAATTTCTGGACTTCCGGGGAGCGAGTCCATTTCAACGTGACCACGCGATGTTTGAGATGGGCGTAGGCGCGATCGGCATTGTGAACTTCAAACCAGACCGCACCTTCGGGGTCGCGACGATCTGGGGGCGGTAAAATCAAGCGCCCGGTCCATAAGTCGATGGGTTGATACAGTCGAGCGGCGGCGCTTTGGGAAGCGGAATCGAGCAGGTGGGGCAGCAGATCCTCGGAAATCGCAGGGGAGGAGTCCTCTAGGGGCAGTTCTTCGCGGGTCTCGAACCGATGGCGATAGAAGGCGATGAGAACGCCCGTCAGCACCAGCAGCACCACACCCAGCCCGATCCCGGCGGCGATGGGGTTGGAGAAGAACTGAAAAGCAGATGCGATCGAGTCGGGAATCGAGAAGTTCATCGGCGAGCATCAGGTGGAGGGTGGAAAAAAGGACAAGGGGTTGCCCTCTAGCCTACCTGTGAAGAGGGGATGGAAGTTGGCTTGCGTGGAGCCTGTGTTGGCGAGGACAAGGATTGCGACAGGATAGAATGAAACGGTTATGAATGATGGTATCCTAAAAAACCAAGACTGAGAATGCATCATTTTTTCGCAAAATACGGCAGCTCTCGCGCAGCCGGAGATAGGGGGCAGTTTGGACAAAGGTGCCGCCGATCTGCGAAACTATCTGGGGGCAGGCCATGCGATCGCGGGTCACTGCTCCCCGTTCGTTGGTACTCTCATGGTACTGCAACACCCCCTTTGATGATTCACCTGAACCACCTACGTGACTGCTGACCAAAATGAAAGTCGTATTTTTCGGGACTCCCCAGTTTGCCGTTCCCTGTTTGGAAATGTTATTAGCCGATGGCGAAATTGAAGTGTTGGCGGTGGTCACGCAGCCGGATAAGCGTCGTCGGCGGGGCAACCAGTTAATCCCATCAGCAGTGAAATCTGTGGCATTGGCGCATAATTTGCCGGTGTGGCAGCCGAGACGAGTTAAAAAAGACCCCGAGACCCTGACAAAGCTGCGACAGTCAGGGGCAGATGCGTTCGTGGTGACGGCGTATGGTCAGATTTTGTCTCCGGAAATACTGGAGATGCCGCCTCTAGGGTGCATCAATGTCCATGCCTCTTTGCTGCCAAAATACCGAGGGGCGGCACCGATTCAATGGTGTTTGTACAATGGCGAGGCGGAAACTGGTGTCACGACAATGCTGATGGATGCCGGGATGGATACTGGCCCGATGCTGCTGAAGGCTCACACGCCGATCGAACTGCTGGAAAATGCTCACCACTTGGCTCAGACTGAGGCTAGTTTGGGGGCGCGGTTGTTGGTGGAAACCTTGTTGAAGTTAAAGCGGGGTCAGGTGCAACCGATTCCCCAAGATGATTCGCAAGCCTCCTATGCGCCGCTGATTAAAAAGGAGGATTACAAACTGGATTGGTCGCGCAGCGCGATCGCGTTGCATAACCAAATTCGCGGCTTTTTCCCCAATTGCGTGGCGCGCTTTCGCGGTCAGGATTTGAAAGCGATCGCCACCGCACCGGTGGGGGATGAGTATTGGGAACAGCTCCCTCCCTCGTTTAGCGTCCTCGAACATACTTGGCCGGCCCTTTATTCCGGTTCGGGTACTCCCGGTGAGGTGGTCAGCATTGCCAAACATATCGGCCCGATCGTCAAAACTGGGGAGGGATTTTTGCTGTTGCAACAAGTTCAACTGGCGGGCAAACGCGCCCAGTCGGGCTGGGATTTCGCAAATGGCACTCATTTACAGGTGGGGGATGTGTTTGAAAATGGCTGAACTGCGTTTTCCCTAGCACCGCGATCGCTCGGTTGTCTCTGTGGCGGGTTCGTAAAAGCGACATTCGGCGCAAGGTCCTTCTGGGTTGACCGCACAGCGAATTAATTCCGAATGGGCGTTGAAGCGACAGGAGGCATCTCCGAGTACCCAGCGCCCCTCTACACATGTTTTCTCGAGCGGTCGTTGCGCGGATTGCACGTAGAGGGCAATGTTGTGCAAGCGATAGCGCCCGGATTTGAGTTGGTATCGGTGACGCCGTTCTAAGACTGCGTAGGTTTTTCCTTTTAAATCTAAATAGTTCCCCGGTTGCGGATTCCAATCGAGTTGGACTTTTCCCAGGGATTGAACTGGTTTGGTCAGTATGACCTCGGTTGGTAGAGAATCTGGCTCCATAGTTCTCCTGTTAAGCTGTTTACATTTTTTACGTTAGCGCAATCTATCGCTCAACCTCGGTGAAAGTCCAAATAACTTAAGATTTTTTATCGCGATCGCCCTCGTAACCTTTGCTTTCCCTATCCCCCCCCACATCTGCGCTTCGATTTTTCACCACCAATCTTTCCCTCTGCCTACCTCTTAGTTCTTAATCCCTAATTCTTAATTCTTAATTTTTAATTTTTCATTCCTCGTTTTTCGTTCTCACTCCCCACCGCAATTGGGAATTTCTAATTCTCAATTTTTAATTCTCAATTCTCCAATTTTGCCCTACCGCTTTTTCCCAAAACTGTATTCGGGATAGCAGAAACCCTCGCCGATTCGTGGCATCACTCAAACCAGGACGACAATAAACGTACCGGGGATGGCGATCGCTCAATCCCCGGTTCCATCGGTTTCCCGCGATCGCTCGTGAGGTCTGACCCCATGAAAACTTTATCTCAACACCCATCCCTGCGCCAAGCTTTTAAACAGCAGGTTGACAAAAGTATAGCAGAAAATCGCGCCGCGACTCAATCCGAATTGCCCGAGGGCTGGGCCGGTGCTGTGGGCGGTTTTTTGTTTGATGTGAATCAATTCAGCAATCAATTTAAAGGCAACTTGGGGGAGGGAATTGTCTCCCTGTTACTGAAATTTATTCCCGACAGCTATATCTTATTTAACAATGCCTTTATTCCTACCAAAATACCCGGACGGTTAACGGAAATCGACCATTTGATTATCGGTCCGGGGGGCGTTTTTTTAGTCGAACTCAAAACCTGGAAAGGGTCGTTTAGCGCCCATCGCGATCGCTGGCAGCGCCGAGAAGGAAACCGTTGGGTGGCCATTTCTAGCAGTCCCAGTTCCCAAAGCGCTTATCATCTGCAAATGTTTCGTCAGTGGATCGTCACCGAAGTGGATAATTTTCCCGAGGATTGTATCAGCGCCCCGGTGGTGTTTACCGTAGCGCAATGGGTGGAAGCAACACAATGTGCGGTTCCGGTTTTGCATGGCATTCAGGCGCTCTTTTCTGTGCTAAATAACTCGCCTCTTCGCCTTAGTACGGCACAAGTCGATCGCATCGTCGATGCCGTGGCCAATTACCGCCTTCCCGAACCGGGCAATACCCCGAAACCAAAACCCAAACCCACCCTGAAGCGATCGGCAAATTCCGCAAAACCCACCGTTGTGCCCAAAACTTATACTATGACTGAAGGCGTTGGCGTCGCACAACAAGCCACCGCCGATATTACCCAGTGGTTGTCCAGTTTGCCCCAAACTATTACCGTAGAAAATGTGGAAAACGATCCGAATTATCAACAAATTGATGTAGATTTGTTGTTAACAACCAACAAGGGTCAGTTTAAACTGGAAATTAAGGGCGATCGCTGGCACAAAACGGGCAATTTCTTTTTTGAAACTTACAGCAATTTTGAACGCGGCACCCCCGGGTGTTTTATCTATACCGAAGCGGATTGGCTGTGTTATTATTTCATCACCCCTCGGGAGTTGTATTTGTTGCCCATGCCGACGACGCGAGAGTGGTTTTTAGAGAATCTGGATCGATTTCGCGAGCGCTCTACCACCACTCCGATTCAAGGCGGCGGTCATTACACCACCGTAGGTCGTCTGGTGGCGATCGCAACGGTCAGGCAAGAAGTGGCAGACATCCGCAAAATTCAACTCTAATTGTATGCAGTGCCGATTGCAAATCCGGTTGACAAAAGTAGGCATTAAAATCTGCGATCGTCGCCAGCAAAAACCCCCGTAGAGACGCTTCAAAATCGCGTCTCTACTCACCTGCAATTCTTCCTAAAACCAGGGATATCGCGCACCGAGAGCCTCTATTACACCTGTTCCGGGTCAATCCCTAATTCCCGCAGTCGCGCTTCCAAACGTTGGACTCGTTGTTCTGCTGCTTGCGCCCGTTGGTCTAATTCCACGGGGGTCAAAAACTTCCGTCCATCGGGACGATAAATCTCCAGTCCGCTGTCTGTCATTTCAAACCGAATTCCCAGGCGCGGCGACACCCATCCATTCATTTGTTCGATGACGTTTAATCGAGTGTCAGAACGCTGCCACCCGTTCAAATCGATGCGGTCTGGGTCATATAAATAATATTCCTCTACCCCATAGCGGTCGTAAAATTGCAATTTTTTCGCCATTTCTTTCAAGGTATTCCCCGGGGATAAGACTTCAAAGACGACTTGCGGGGGAAGATTGTCTTCTTCCCATTGCTTGTAAGAGCCTCTTTTCCCTTTCGGACGGCCAAAGACCACTAGGGCATCGGGGGTTTGACAAAGTTTGTTATTGCCCTGCACTGGATACCACAGTAAATCCCCGGCCACAAACACCTCGGCATTGTTGGCAAACAGAATTTCTAAATTCTCTTTAATGACCACAATCCAGGTGAATTGCTCGGTATTTTCTGCCATTGGTTTGCCGTCGCTTTCGGGATAGATAATGTCGGACTTTTGGGAAGCTTCAATTTTTTGTACCATGCCACATTTTGCCTCCAGTTTTTTCAGTCTGATTTTAGTCTAGCATAGGCAAGGGGAAAAACACATAAATTGTATAATTTGACGCTTTTCACCAAAAGTATAATATCCCCTCGAAGCCGATTTAATGGAGGCGAGAGGTCAAGGGGGAATTTTACAGCAAACCTGCCCTGGGCAAAAAACGCCGCGTCATTTCAATTGGGCGGAAAAAGCCTGGGAATCTTGCGGAGTACATTAACAGCGGAAGGGTCTGTGTGTCACCCCCGGACAAGGCAAGGTGAAAAATCTGCAAGAATTTCATACAATAAGCAAAAAGGGCGTTTGCCTTTTGCTGTACATCCGGTTAAACTAAAGCTCATGCTAACTCTTTCCCCGATTACCGAGAAAATCCGCGCTCAACGGCAATTTTTTGCCACGGGCAATACATTAGATCTGGACTTTCGCATCGAACAACTGGAAAAACTCAAACAAGCGATTTGCGATCGCGAACAAAGCGTGGTGGATGCGCTTAAGGCTGACCTGAAAAAGCCGAAGTTAGAGATTTACTCCGCCGAACTCGGGGTCGTTCGGGAAATCAATTACGCTCTCAAGCATATCAAATCTTGGGTAAAACCGAAAACCGTGGCGCGACCCTTGGATCAATTCTTTGCCCCTGCCCGAATTTATCGCGACCCCTTGGGTGTGGTATTAATTATTAGCCCTTGGAATTACCCGTTTCAGTTAACCATCTCTCCTTTAGTGGGTGCGATCGCGGCGGGAAATTGTGCGATTTTGAAGCCTTCGGAATTTTCTAGCGCCACTTCCCGGGCGATCGCCGATTTAATCCAACAAACTTTCGATCCGGCTTATATCACCGTTGTGGAAGGTGGCGTAGAAGAATCCAAAGAATTACTCGCCGAAAAATTCGACCATATTTTCTTTACCGGTGGCACTCGAATCGGTCAAAAAGTGATGGAAGCGGCGGCGAAACAATTGACTCCCGTCACCTTAGAATTGGGCGGCAAAAGCCCTTGCATCGTGGAACCCGATATCGATGTAGACAGCACTTGTCGCCGCATTGTCTGGGGAAAATTTATCAATGCAGGCCAAACTTGCATCGCCCCAGATTATCTCCTCGTCCATCGCGATATCAAACCTCAATTAACGGCGGGAATTATCCGGACTATTAAAGAATTTTATGGCGAAAACCCTGCCGAAAGCCCGGATTTTGCCCGGATTATCAGTGACAAACACTTTCGTAGCCTCGCCGAATTGCTCACAGACTGCGACACCATCGCGATCGGCGGGGAAACTAATGCCGAGGAACGATATATCGCCCCCACGGTAGTCGATCGCGTTTCTTTAGATTCCCCCCTGATGCAAGAAGAAATCTTTGGGCCAATTTTACCCATCCTGGAATATTCCAACCTCGAGGAAGCGATCGCGATCGTCAACGACAAACCCAAACCCCTCGCCCTTTACCTCTTCTCCAAAAATTCGCAAATCCAGCAAAAAATCCTGCGCGAAACCTCTTCCGGCGGCGTCTGCATCAACGACACGATTATGCACCTCGGCGTCTCTGAATTGCCCTTTGGCGGCGTCGGGAATAGCGGTATCGGCAGCTATCACGGCCAAGCCAGTTTCGATACCTTTTCCCACCAAAAAAGCGTCTTGGAAAAATCGTTTTTGTTCGATTTAGATTGGCGCTATGCTCCCTATAAAGGTAAGCTCAAATTAATCAAAAAACTCATGTTTGGCGGCTAATTTTTGCGGGTAATTTCGTTCCCAGCATTGGCTGGGAACGACTCACTCTCCCTACCCCACAAAACGCTTACAATCCAAACAGATTATTGCTGTAGCGTTCTTCTGCCCAAGGTTCGCCTCGGGGGTGATAGCCATTGCGTTCCCAGAAGCCTAATTCTTCTTCACTGAGAAACTCAAACCCATTAATCCATTTGGCACTTTTCCAGGCATAAAGATGGGGCACTACCAACCGCAGGGGGCCGCCATGTTCGGCGGGCAGCGGTTCGCCGAATAAGGTATGGGCGAAGAAGTTTTCCTCGCGCATCAAATCTGCTATTGAAATGTTAGTGGTATAACCGCCATAACAGTGCTCCATCACGTAAACTGCTTTCGGATCGACTTCCACTTGTTTCATTAAGTCGAGGACTTTTACCCCGGTCCATTTTACATCCAGTTTGGACCAGCGAGTGACGCAGTGAAAATCGGCGGTAAACTCCTGTTGCGGCATGGCCATAATATCGGCCCATTTGAAGGTAGCGGGGGTGGCTAATCCGGTAATTTTAAATTCCCACTCGTCGGTGGAAATTTGCGGTGTATCCCCGTAGGTGAGTACGGGAAATCCTTTGGTCAAATACTGACCCGGAGGAACGCGATCGCTCAGTTCGGGGTCGGGTTTCTTAAAAAATTTACCCAGCATAATTTCTACTGATGCACTGCTATTTTAATTGTGCCATTGTCATTTCGCTTCGGGATTCCCCGAGGGTTTCCCTCACTTAAAAAGCCATCATATCATATCGGCGCTTTTCCCAGGGAAGGAGAAAAAGTTAAGAATTGAAAAGGCAGAATTAAAAAAGTGCTTAATTCTTCTTAATTCCTTGTTAATTTTCTCCCTATGAGGGTAGAGGGAGCTTTGGCTTGTGGTATGGTATGAAAACCAGATACGGGCGAGCATCGGTGTCGCGGCGCATGCAGGCGAAGTCCCTCGCGGGCTGATTGCACTGCATGCCATGATTTGCCGGGGTGGGTCTCGTTGTTCTGCCAAGCGCTTTGTCGGGAGAAAAGCGCCGATTTCGTTTCTCGAACTTGATGTCCTTGTCGGTCAAATTGTTGGGGTTGTCATCTATGTTTGCTATGCCTCATCGGTTCACAACCAGACTTTGCGGCGTATTGAGCCTCTGTTGTGGGACGGCGATCGCCTCTGCAGTAGTGGTTGCAGGCCCGGAGTCGGCATCTTTGGTTGTGGCGCAAAATGTAATCACGCGCGGCTACTACGAAACCGGGGTGGAACGCTTAGCACAAGGGGATGTGGAAGGTGCGATCGCCAGTTTGCAACAAGCCTTAGCTCAATATCCAAATTATCCCCAGGCGCGCAATGCCTTGGGGCGGGCGCTGCAGCAACGGGGGGAAGTGGAAGCGGCGATCGCCCAGTACCGGGAAGCGATTCGCCTTTATCCCAATTACGCCGAAGCTTACAATAACTTAGGTAGTGCCCTGAATGCCCAGGGCGATCGCGCTGGGGCGGTGGCGGCGTATGGACAAGCTATCCGCCTGAACCCTAATTTAGCGCAAGCCCAGTACAATTTCGCCCTGTTGCGACAAGATGAAGGCAGTACCGCCGAAGCGATCGCCGCGTTGCAAGAAACGATTCGCCTCAATCCGAATCTGGCGCAGGCCCACGATCGCCTCGGGGCGCTACTCCTGACTCAGGGAAAGGTCTCGGAGGCGATCGCGGCAATTCGGGAAGCCCTGCGCCTCAATCCCAATCTGGCCCAAGCGCAGTTTAATTTAGCCAACAATTTGCAAGCCACCGGGCGTCAATCGGAGGTGGTGAGCATCTATCAAGCCGCCGTGGCCCGCAACCCAAACTTAAGTGAAGCATAAGCGAAGTTAGGCGACGCCCTGAAAGCCCGAGGCCAGTTGCGAGAAGCCATTTCCGCCTACGAACAGGCCATCGCACAGGATACTGGTTTAAGTGAGTTACTTGCCCCAGATTTGGCCGAGGCATATTATAACTTAGGTGAGCAACTGGAGTCGGCGGGAGACCTAGAAGAGGCAAAGGCAAACTATCAGCAGGCGATCGCGCGCAATCCCAACCGCGCCGAAGCTCATGCGGGATTGGGGCGGATCCTGCGAGTGCAGGGAGAACTGAGTGCCGCGATCGCGCAAGAGCGAGAAGCCCTGGACCGCAATCCCAATTTAGCCACGGCTTACAATGGACTGGCGCAAGCTCTGAACCGACAAAATCAAAAAGCTGAGGCGATCGAAGCCTGGGAAAATGCCGTGCGCCTCGATCCGAATTTGGCTGAGAGCGCATTACAATTTAGGCGAAGCGTTCTCCGAAGCGGGAGAGATGGAAAAAGCGATCGCGCAAGAGCGAGAAGCGATCGCGCGCAATCCAAATTTAGCCAATGCTTACAACAGTTTGGGCGTGGCGTTGTATCAACGCGAACAGCCCCAAGACGCGATCGCCGCATGGCGACAGGCGATCGCGATCGACCCAAATTTAGCCGAGGCTTTTATCAATCTCGGCAACGCTTTAAAAGCCCAACAAACTGAATCGGCGGCAGACCTTTAATCCCAATTTTCATGCCTTCACGAGACAGATATCCCGTCGGGGAAAGACACTGCCATGTCCCTACCTTTCATCTGCATCATTATTGTTGAAAAATGGGAGAATCTCAACTCCGCCGAAATCCCTGTAAAAAAATGAGTCCGCGTCGGCGGACTATAGCTTTAACGGGCATAGTTGCTAACGCGCTTTGCCTGTGCCTTGGCAGGATTTGAATTGCCGATTTGGGTTCCCTCACGGCGTTAAGCGATCGATTCCTTTATTCGAACCAATCACTACCATAATGGTGCCTTTCTTCAGCAAGCGATTTGCCGGAGGATTAATTTCAAATTTGCTATCGTGACTGACGGCTAAAACAGTCAGCCCATAGCGATTGCGAAGTTCGAGTTCGGCAATGGTTTTCCCATCAAAATTATCCGGGACGAGGGTTTCCACGATGCTGTGTTCCGGATCCAGTTCAAAGCTATCGAGGATGCTGGGTTTGGTGATATTTCGCGCCAAAGCATACCCCATTTCCCGTTCTGGAAATACTACATGGTCCGCGCCCACTTTTTTGAGCAATTTCATGTGAATTTCCGACGATGCCTTTGCCACTACATGTTTTACCCCCTCTTCTTTCAAATTTAGGGTAGTAATAATGCTTTGGGCTAAGTAATTGCCGATGCCGACAATCACCGTATCGAAATCCGTGATTCCCGCTTGTTGGATGGCGGTGGGTTCGGTGGTATCCAGTTCTAAAGCGTGGGCGGCGATGCGATCGGTAAGGGCTTGGGAGACTTTTTTTTCATCCATATCAATGGCGAGCACTTCATATCCCAAACCATGCAGGGTCAAACAGACGGCTCGACCAAATCGCCCTAACCCAATAACGGCAAATTGCTTATTTTCTGGATGCAGATTCCGAAAGAAACTCAGAGAGGATAAATTCACAGTTGCTACCTTGATGGGAATCGATTGATTAAACAGTCACTAAATGAGTGGTGTGATTGACAGGAGAGCGCGAGAGACAAGAAACAGGGGGTTCGTAGAATTTCTTGTCCCTCGCACCCCATGAAAAATATTACAACTCCTAAACGCATTGCTATATCTGGGAGTTGCCTTTTTCGCCTCCTGGCCCTGGATTGTGCCCTCTGGCACCGGGTCCGAAGAGGAGGGAAGATAAGGGGGGGGGAAGGAGAGAGCAAGTGAATGGTTTTACCGTAGCAAGTTTGGGGGGAAAAAGTGATTTATCCCACCAACAGATTTTCTTCGGGATAGCGAATGGCGGTGGGTCTGGTGTCTCCGAGAATGGCGCTCATCAGCATCAGCATCCCGACGCGCCCCACATACATGATGATAATCAAAACCACTTTGCCTAGGGGGGAGATGGCGGCGGTGATCCCGGTGGATAGCCCCACGGTGGCAAATGCCGATACCACTTCAAAGAGGAGTTCGATAAAGGGGAACGTGGAATCGGTGACGGCGAGGACGATGGTTCCCAGGATGACCATTCCAATGGAGGCGACGACGACTCCTACGGCTTTTAAAATCAGTTCCACGGGAATCTGGCGCTGGAAGCACAGCACTTGCTCGCGTCCCTGGAGAACCGCTCTGGTGCAACTGAGCAAGACTCGCATGGTGGAGGTTTTGATTCCGCCCCCGGTACTGCCCGGAGAGGCTCCGATAAACATGAAGGCAATGGTGATAAATAATGCCGCCGAGGTCATTTCTCCGAGGGGGATGGTGTTAAATCCTGCCGTGCGAGTGGTGACGGATTGGAACCAGGCGGTGATGATTTTTTCGCCGAAGCTAAATTGACCGAAGGTGGCGGGATTGTTTGCTTCGGTGAAGAAAAAGGCGACGGTGCCGAGGGCGAGCAAAAATAGGGTGGTGGTGGTGACGATTTTGAAGTGGAGGGAAAATACTACTCGTTCTCGACTGCGGGCGAAGCGATCGCGTATCCACATATAAATTTCCATAATCACTTGATAGCCGAGGCCACCAAAGATGACTAAAAAGGTGATAATTAAATTCATCGGCAATGAGGTGGCATACCCCATTAAGCTATCTTCAAATAAGCTAAATCCGGCATTGTTAAAGGCGCTAATGCTATGAAATACCGAGAGCCAAATGCCATAATTCCACCCATAATCGGGCACGAAAATCAGGAGGAGGAAAAATATGCCGGTGAGTTCAAAGATTAAGGTGGTGGCAATAATGGAGCGCACCAGTTGCACTACGCCGGCCATTTCTGCTTTGTCTAAGGATTGTTGAATGGCTAGTCTGTCCCGCAATCCAAATCGCCGCCCTAGGAGCAATAGCAAAAAGGTGGTGGCAGTCATGTAGCCCAACCCGCCAATCTGTAGCAGAAAGAGGATAAAAAATTCCCCAATTCCCGAATAGTAGCTGCCGGTATCTACGACGATTAAACCCGTCACGCACACCGCCGAGGTGGCGGTGAAGAATGCAGTCACAAAATTGTTCCAAGTCCCGTCTGCTGTGGCAATGGGTAGCATTAGCAAAAAGGTGCCGATGCTAATGAGTACCAGAAAGCCGAGACAAATCGTTCTAGAAACTGTCATGGCAAATGTAGGTTTAGTTGTGTTAGAGTTTTGGGTTTAGCTTGCATCTCCAGGTTTGGGCTGCGTCGCCGCATCTGCTCTAACTTCCCTCGGTTATTTTACCGGAGGAAGGCGATCGCGTTTTCTCTCCCCGGTGACTCCCTCCTCCGATTTGATTCTCTCGGAGTAGGGTTGAGCTATCGCTGGTTGTACACCTGCAATAGTTTGGCCTGCGGTGCCCGGTGGGGGAAGGGAGGAGGAATTGCGGGATAGATTTTAGAAACGAGATCGAAGCTGAAAAGAGAACGCGATCGCTTCCTTGATTGAAATACTCAATTATGTATGCAGTTATATAACCAGAAATAATATTGGCAATCGAGCGGGTTTTGGGGAGGACAATCGCCCGATTCTACTCGATGAAAAAAAAGGTGGCCTGTGGCCACCTTAGTTTGATTTTAGGTTAACCTTGGCTGACGGTTTCTTTGGCTAAGAACTTCTCTAATTCGGTCAAAGCGTCGGCGTCAACTTTGGTTTGCATGGGGCAGAATTTCGGACCGCACATCGAGCAGAATTCGGCGGTTTTGTGGATATCTGCCGGTAAGGTTTCGTCGTGATATTCCCGGGCGCGATCGGGGTCGAGGGACAGTTCGAACTGACGGTTCCAGTCGAAATTATAGCGGGCGATGGAGAGTTCGTCGTCGCGATCGCGCGCTCCCGGACGATGGCGGGCGATATCTGCGGCATGAGCGGCAATCTTATAGGCGATTAACCCGCTTCGCACATCTTCCGCATTGGGCAGGCCCAGGTGTTCTTTCGGCGTCACGTAACACAGCATTGCCGTGCCGTACCACCCTGCCATTGCCGCCCCGATCGCGGAAGTGATATGGTCGTAACCGGGAGCGATATCGGTCACCAACGGTCCGAGCACGTAAAACGGTGCTTCGGCACATTCTTCCATCTGCTTTTTCACGTTAAACTCGATTTGGTCCATCGGTACGTGACCTGGCCCTTCCACCATCACCTGCACGTCATGTTCCCAGGCGCGGCGAGTCAGTTGTCCCAGGGTTTTCAGTTCGGTGAGTTGCGCTTCGTCGGACGCATCGTGGGTACATCCGGGACGCAGGGAATCCCCCAAACTAAACGAAACATCGTACTTCTTGAAGATTTCGATGATATCGTCGAAATGGGTGTACAGGGGATTTTGCTTGTGGTGATGCAGCATCCACTTGGCGATAATCCCGCCGCCGCGAGATACAATGCCCGTGAGACGGTTTTTCACCAACGGCAGATTTTCGATTAAAATGCCGGCGTGGATGGTCATGTAGTCCACCCCTTGCTGCGCGTGTTTTTCGATGACGTGCAGAAAATCATCCGGGGTCAGGTTTTCCATCCGCCCGTAAACGCTTTCTAACGCTTGGTAAATCGGCACCGTACCGATGGGAACCGAGGAAGCGTTGATAATGGCGGTGCGAATTTCATCTAAATTGCCGCCCCCAGTGGACAAGTCCATCACCGTATCGGCACCGTATTTGACCGAAAGGTTGAGCTTGTCGAGTTCTTCCTGGACGTTGGAAGAGTTGGGAGAAGCACCGATGTTGGCATTGACTTTACATTTGGAGGCAATACCGATGCACATCGGTTCGAGATTGGTGTGGTTGATGTTGGCAGGGATTATCATCCGTCCCCGCGCCACTTCGTCGCGAATCAGGTCGGCGGGCAGGTTTTCCCGTTTCGCCACATGCTCCATTTCTTCGGTGATTACACCCTGGCGGGCGTAGTGCATTTGGCTAACGTTCTTTTGCCCGCGCCGATTGGCAACCCATTGTGCTCGCATGATTGTGTCCTCAAATAACAGCTTCCCTCCGCTGGTATTACCCAGACTCAGGTTCTAAGGGACTGTCTCAGCCCGAGACTCGGGCACCCCTAGCTCGATCGGGATTTTAACACGGTTGAAGAATTTGTCGAGGTGGAACGCAGCAAATCTTAACACTTCGGCAGGGGTAAGGGTCTTGGGGTGGGACTTTGGCGGGCGATCGCCTGAGTTATTCGGACCCCAGGGCGTGGGATGCATTGGGCGCGGATTGTGGTAAAATCATGCCTTGATTGCCGCACGAGCGATCCAGCTATGGAGCGGTGGATTTGGGAAAAAGTAACCGGAATTGTGTCTTCTTCTCGGTTGCAGGTGACTTGCTATTCTCGGGGGAAAGCAAGGGATTTTAAGCGATAAAATTGTTAGGGGTGTACTGCCCACCCTACAGGAATTGCCGGGTTATTAAAATCAAAATTACCCTGGACAAATATTTCCGTTTGCTCTTTAGCAAAATTGCCAGGTGGGCAGTACGCACCGGAGGGATTAAAGTTGATTGGATTGATTAAAGCGCTTGGATAGCCAGCTTATCAGTCCGTTTAAGAGAGCGCCGGCCATGAGAATGCCAATGGCGGGATTAAAGACGGGTTGCCAGAGTTTCTGCCATAAATCGAGTCCGAGATTGACGCCGGTGGAGCGACCGATAACGGCGATCGCGAACCACAAGAAGCTGAGGAAAACGAAAAATACATTGGCTACTAAAAAGAGGTTAAGCCACTGGAGAAATTTGTCTTTCATGGTTGGTTTGGGGTGGGTTGCAACGACAATCAACGACCGCGATCGCCGACTATGAGAAAGGGCGATCGCGCGAGAGTGCAGATAAAGGCTCAGGGATAGGATAGCACTGTTTGCAATGGGGCTGAAGGGGAATTGCGGGGGGTTGAGTGGGGATTGGAGGCGATCGCAAATGGGCGCAGTTGCCCATGTGAGGGGGTGCGATCGCCGGGAAAACCTTGACAAAATGACGGGATTGTGGGTGAACAAAAATCCCGGGCGGCTTTCCCGCGCCATTGGTTCCGGAGGGAGCGGTGCTACACTGGAAGGCGGGCTTGGCGGAAGAGTTGCACCATGCTGGGGGAATGGGCGATCGCCCAGGCGTTAATCCCGAGACAGAGAGTGGCGAGACCCAGGAGGATGTAGGTGGGAGGCATCACCACGCCGATGAGGAACCAGGTCAAGACGTGAAAGACCATTACCAGAGCGTACAAGCTGGCGATTCCGCCCATGAGGCGCACGGAGAGGGCGGACAATCCCAGGGCCGTAAAAATGAGGGTTTGCAAGGTGGCTAGCAAGTTGGCGGGCACCAGGAGGGCGCAAATGGTGAGGCAGTGGGTGCGGGAAAATTCGCAAAGGATGTCAAACATTATACAATTCTAAAGAGTTTTGTAGGATCGAGAGAGTCTTTCTCCGTTTAAACTATAGCATATACTTTTCCATCTGGGAAGAATTGGAAAATTTTTTTTTCGGGCACGGGGATATGATAAAACGAAGAAAGCTGTCAACGAGCCAAGGAAAATAAGAAAATGGAAAATACAGAGGTGTTAAATTTAGTGGCCGGCGGATTGGCTGTGGTGATTTTCATCGGGGCGATTCTGATGATGTTTACCAACTTTTGGACCAGGAGCGGCAAAAAATAGCCGGAGGGGAAAACAGAAAACCCGGGTTAAGGGGGCGGAATTTCTGCCGCTCGATCGGCCAAATTGTGTGGCGGCTGTGTCTCGAATTGTCACCGGCTGGATTTCTACCCTAAAGGCGATCGCCCTGGCGGTGACTGTTGTTGCCGGAATTCGATATCATAAAAAGGTAAAACCCTATTTGTTGGTTGGTGACGCCATGCAAAAAACTGGCTTAATCGCTCAATTAATTGGCGGTGCGATGCTCTCTTTCGGGTTAGCATCCCCGCTGCTACTTGAGGTACAGGCGCAAGAAGCGCGTCCTGTTTATCTATTCGACACTCAATGCGTCAGCAATGGTCCGGGTCGAGCGCGGGAAGAAACCCTGGATGTGGCGGTGGGGCGAAAGGTTTATCGCTCCTATTTATTTTTAGGACCGGGTAGCCGAGAAGCCTCGATTACTTGTCGAATTTTACCGGAAGAAAGGGAAGATGCAACGGGGGCGTTTCAGTCTCTTTTGCTCGATTTTGGAATGCGCGATAACGATCGCGGAAGTCCACCGAATGTGGTAACGGTTTATTTAGATGGCGTGCGGACGGCTTCGGAAACCATAAGACCTGGGGAAAAAGTTATGCTTTCCCTGAATGTTAGCGAAGCCAATAATGTGGCAATTGAAACCGTGTGTTCGGCGCAGAATCGCTATTGCGATCGCCTGTATTTTTTTGAGGCGACGCTTTCCCCAGACCAGTTCCCCTTGATTGTGCCAGAAACCGATTCTCCTGATGCTGCACCGGAGGAGTCGGAACCGGATTCTCCGAGGGAAATTTGAACCGCTAGGTGGAGATTTTTTTATAAAAAACCGGGCTTTACTGATAAAGCCCGGTTTTTTATCGGTTAAATTTTGGGAATTATAGAAAACCGAAAAAAGTGACTAAATCGCCCACAATATCGCGATTAATAAATCAGCGGAATCAGCTTTTTGACTCGTTGGCGATAATCGAAATATTCCGGATATTTTTCGCTTAACCAAACTTCCTCGCGTCTGCTTTTGGCGTCGAGAAAGGCAAATAACAGGGCTACGCCGAGGAGGTGAGAGAGACTCAACTGCACCAAAGACCAGGCGATCGCGCCTAAAATCAAGCCACCATATAAAGGATGTCGCACGATGCCATAAATCCCGGTTTGCACTAACTCCCCATTTTCGGTGGGATAGGGCAAGGGGGTGAGATTTCCGCCTAAATCCAACAGTCCTTTTCCGATTAAAATCAACGCCACCAGGGCGATCGCACCGGCAACGCCCCAGAGGGCATATTCGGCGATCGCAGAAGGCAAGTTTAACCCCGGTGGGCGATAGGCGGGCAACAGCACAAATGCCACAATTAACACAGCTTGAGCCAAAAACCAATATTCGCCGCGATCGCCGCGCCAGCTCATCTCATTTAATCCCCATTTTGTCAAGAGCCTTCTCATCTTCCATCCTCCGTTACATAACTACATAGATTTTAATCTATTGTAACAAAAGGCGGGGTGTTAGGGGACGACACAGCCGCCCCGAGGCTATCGTTCCCCCCAGGGGGAACGAAGGGCAGCGCGCCTATAACCAAGGACGAGAAAGTTCCTCTAACTTCGCCACTTCATCCGCACTTAACTGCCAACCCAAAGCGCCGGCATTTTGGCGCGCCTGTGTGGCAGTTTTCGCCCCAGGAATCGGAATCACCCCTTCTTGGGCAATCAGCCAATTGAGCGCTACTTGCGCCGGGGTTTTCTCGTACTTGTCCCCCAACTCTCGCAATACATTCAGCAGGGGTTGGATCTTCCGCAACCCTTCTGGTTGAAAGCGCGAATCCCACTGACGCGGACCGGTGGGTTTTTTCCCGTCGGGGGTATATTTCCCGGTGAGCAACCCCTGCGCTAGGGGACTATAGGCCAGAATCACCACCCCCAATTCGCGGGCGGTACTCACAATGCCTTCGCTTTCCACTTTACGAGACAGCAGGGAGTATTTCACCTGATTGACTGCCAAGGGAATGCCGCGCGCGGCAAGGATTTGGTGGGCTTCGCGCATTTCGTCGGCGGAATAGTTACTCACTCCCACCGCTTCGATTCTGCCGCGTTCCACTTCATCCGCCAAGGCATTCATCAAGGTTTCTTGACTCATAAAGAAGGTAAACGGCCAGTGTACTTGATATAATGTTACCCGGGGCAATTGCAGGCGATCGAGACTTTCGCTCAGGGCGTCGGAGACGGCCCGACCTGTAAACCGCCAGGGATAGGGGGCGTATTTGGTGGCCACCTGCACGGGTTTGTCGGTTTGCTGGATAAACTGACCGAGCAATTTCTCGGATTCTCCCGGACCGTAAACTTCGGCGGTGTCGAAGAAGGTGATGCCGGCGTCTAGCGCCGCGTGAAAGGCTTCGGAAACCTCTGCCTGTCCGTAGTCTTTGCCATAGTTCCAGAAGAGTTTGTCTCCCCAGGACCACGCGCCAATACCAAGGGGCAAGACATGCGGTCCATTTTTACCAAGCGCGATCGTGTTCACGGTTCTGATGTCCTTACTCGTTTCTTTATTTGTAACGAATATTGGCTCAAAAGGGGAGACTGGGGCAACCCCAAAAGCCCGCATCCATTGTCAGGAGGGTGTTTTGCTCACCACGGACTGCCAATAAGGGTAAACGCGGACCAATAATACGGATGGTCAAAATAGTTTCGCTGAGTTCCCTGGATGAGTTCTGAGGGTAAAGGGAAGGTTCCTCTGGTTCCGGATAAGCGATCGCCTTCTATCCATACTTGTTTGTTTAACAGCGCCAGTTGCGCCTGTCGCAGGGCTTCGGCTTTGATGGGGGCGGTTTTCAACGCCTGGTAAAACTGGGTCATCAAGGCGAGGGTACCTTCATCGCTGACGGAAATCAAACTGGCGATCGCGGTTTGTGCGCCAATTTGTACCGCTAACCCGGCAAATCCTAACTCTGCTTCCGGATTGCCAATGGCTGTGCGACAAGCACTTAGTACCAACAAAGACAACGGCGGATCGTTCCATCCCAATTCCCGCAGTTGGGCTAAATTCAATTGCGTATCCCAAAGCTGAATATAAGAATTCCTGGGATTCCCGGCCTGAAAATTCGCATGAGTGGCTAAATGAACGATTTTATAGGGTTCGGAAGCGCGCTGGCGTTGTAAATTTTCTAGCGTAAATGCTTCATTTAAAAATGCTTCACCGGCCCACAGTTGGTTGGCAATGATGTCTATTTCCAGGGACACTGCAGGTAAGGGAGCTAAGCGGGTAAATTCTGAGGCTCCCATTGCCAAAATCGGCAAATTGCTGATATCTTGATAGGTGGGATCGGTGAGGTTTAAACTGGGAATCAAACCAACGCTATAATTCTCAATCAGAAATTGTTCGCCATCGTGTAAGGCGGCGATGGGCAACAAGCGCAATCCCTCATCCATCGAAAAGGCAATGGTGTCGATTCCTCGCGCTTCTAATGTGGGGGCGATCGGGGCAATCAACCACTGATAAAGTTGTTGAGCGAGGGGTAAATAATCCTGATTCTGGTATCGCGCCGAAAGGATAATTTCGGAAGAAAATTCTTGAACCTTTGCCAAGAGTTGCGCTCGATCGGCGTCGCGAACCACTTGATGAATCGGTTCTCCGTCGGGCGTCACCAGCAGTAAATCAACCGCTTCGCTATTAGAAATAACGTACAAAATTGCTGGAGTGGTGTTGGTGGCATTGGCGATCGCCTGCAGTTGTTCTACGATGTCTGTAAAGGAGACAAACTGGAAAGTAAACTCTTCTTGGAAGTAGTTTTGAAACTCTTGTTGGCGGAGGTTTTCAATTCCTTCAATAGCTTGCGGCAAATTTCTCAATCGAGCTAAACGTAAATTTTGCTCTATATCGAGCCGTTCTCGCAAAATGCGATCGCTCGGTAAAATACTCAAAATTCTTTGGCGCTTTTCCAGCTCAACAATCGGCTGAATTTCTGGCGGTTTTGTTAACTGATTGTTAACAAACTCATCGGAAATTTCCGGCAAACTTTCTTGCGGAGTGGGGAAAGGTTGCGGATCCGGGACGGGTTCGACGGGTCGAATGGCGGCGGAGAGCAGAGAAATATTCCCTTGAGTGAAAGAAAAGGGAAACGATCGCAATGGCAAAACCGTATTATTTGCCGCACCACTCAATGCACCCGCCGTCCCATTGGTTGTGGCATTTCCTACTACAAATGGCGCTTGTACGGTTTCGCTTCCGTGACGAATTTGCATCTCGCCTTCTTCCGCACTTCCGACCACCGACAGACTTGCTTCGGGAACGATTCCATCATCAAAGGTATCGATCGCCCGGAAAACGCGATCGGTGGCAATCTCCAATCTCCCCCCTACGGTTCCTCGCGCTTCGATCGCGCTGACTTGAATATCTCCCGGTGCTGTTAATCGTATATTCCCGGCGCTATTTTCACTGCCATTTGCGGTAATTTTCCCCGTATCAATCCCGGGGGCTAATTCTTCTCTGACACTCTCCGGACAAGCTTCGCAGGTGGCGAGGGTGACGGAACCGCCATCCACTGCGCCAGAAGCGTCGATCGCGGCGGTGGCGATCGCCCCTGATTCGCTAGTGAGGGAAATCTCACCGCCAGATGCGGTGGCGGAAGCGGTGTTCAGAGACCCGGTAGTAATCTCACTCTCGGAGACAATTTGCAAATCACCTCCCGGGGATGCAATATCACTTGTGGTAAGGGTACTCGTGCCACTGGTGAGGCGCAGATTGCCTTCCTCGGCGGTAAGATTGCCCACTGCAATTCGATCGCCGGCAATCAGCTCTAGAACGCTGCCTGCTGGTAGTTCCGAGGAAGGGAGAAGACTCACATCCCCCAAGGCGATCGCCTCGGTTGCGGACAGGATTATCTGTTCGGCGGTCATGGTGGCGGCGGCGGTCACATTGGCGGCATTTTCCACCGCGATCGCCCCTAACGCTCCATCCTCGGCACTTCCCACCGCTTCATCAAAACTCACACTGGCCTCTGGGGCATTCAGGATTAAATCGTTTCGGGCGTTGGTTGCGCTGTCCAGGGTACGGCCAAACGCAATCCTTCCCCCACCCAGGGTGGTCAATCCTACATTATCGAACAACCGCACTGCCCCGTTAAAGCTCATGTTCCCTACGGTAAAGATATCGCTGGTGAGTTCTACGGTTTCGGCAGCGATCGCCAAACTGCGGAGGGGAGTTGTTCCGCCCACCGGTTGGTTAAATCGCACGGTTCCCGGGGGGGCATTGACGGATAAATTGCGATCGCCATCTACGGTGCCATTAAAGGTGATGTTACTGGCCGTAAACGCAATATCCGCATTGAGAAAGATGTTGCCAAAAGTGAGTTTCCCTTCGGTGCTGATGCCGGCACTGAGAATTGTCGCTTCTGCGGCTTCGATCGCCAAGGTGGCATTATCGGAAAGGGTAATATTATCGTTCACCGCGATCGCCCCTTGGCCGATTGGCGATCGCAAAGTGAGCGGATCGGTGAACTCCACCCTTTCCGCCACGGCGATCGTGCCACTCCCATTCGTCGCGCCGATGGTAATATTGCTAAACCCATCTTGCACCAGGGCCAACTCTTCGTTGGTGATATCGAAAATTGCCTCACCGCTATCGCTTGTGTTAGCGAGGGTGATATTCCGGGTGGTATCGGTGGGTTGTAGCACCAGAATCCCGCTGCCGGTCACAGTTTCGTTCAAATTGATTTCGTTTCCGGTGAGGGTAATATTTCCGGTCCCCCCGCTCACCGCACTGAGGGTGAGGGTACTGGCCGCTTCTAGGGTAATATTACCGCCCCCGGTGCTGCTGAGCGATCGCAATTCCCCGGCGGCGATAATATTGCCACTGCTGCTGGTTGCCGTAATATCGCCGCCGTCGGTGGTCACGTTGCCGGTCACGATATCTCCCGGGGCGGATAAGATGACCGGACCGCCTGCAGTGGACAGGGAGTTAACGGTAATCCCGGCGCTGCTGGGCACGGGGCTACTGTTAAATAAGGTATCGGAAATTTGGCGATCGGGGGGCAGATTGGGGGCATTAGCGAGGGCAGTGCCCGATCGCAAAATTAAGGCGGCTGACCCGGTTAAAATGGCAATATCCGGATCGCTGCCGACGAGGGTGAGATCCGGTCCGGTGATGGTAATATTGACCCCGGTAATCCGCCCGCCGGCTTCTACTTTCAGGGAGGTGCCGGTATAGTCGCCAAAGGTCACATTTCCTTGTGAGGTAACGATCGGATCGTAGAAACTGATGAAGGTGCCCGGATTGCCGTTGGATTGCAGAATGGCGAAATCGCCGCCCGCGCTAAAGTGAGAATCCCCGGAGATGATGCCGTCGCTCACCAAGGTGATGTCTCCGAGGGCGCGAAAGGGTGAGGTGAGGCGACGGCTCCCTTCTACCTCGCCGATGCCGTTCAAGGCTAAAATATCGATGCCGCGATCGCCTTGTATCCGCAAATCGCCCCCGGCGCTGGCTAAAAACGGGCGATCGCGGCTATCGCGCACGCGCAGGGTCTCTCCCGCCTTCAGGGTTAAATCCCCAGTGGCTTGCATCTGGCTTTCTCTTAAAGTGAGCTGATTGGCCGCCCACAGCCCCAGGGTTTCGGCACTTATGTCAGTGCGAGACAGGGCGATATCTCCCAGTTCGATCGCAATACCCGAACCGCTTAGCACAATGGTGCGATCGCTGTTGACCTGGATGCCCGTGGCATGGGAAATCTCGCCCCCGGTGAGCAATTCCGGTAATGCCAGAGGGGCGATCGCTGTGGCAGAAGCGGGGGTGTGAGGTGCTGCGGGGGCTATCTCTAAACTGAGCAAATGGTGCGGTTGCGAAAGGCGCACTCGCTGCGTTCCGGGAACCGAGGCAATGGTAATATTGCCCCCAGGAACGGTGAGGCTGCCGGTATTTAAAATGGTGCCGCCTAATAACGTGAGATTTTGCTTCGGGTTGAGGGTTAAATCGGCAAAATTGGCGATCGCCCCCGGTTGCGGATTGCCAAAATAAAACGCTTTTGGCGGTCCGACTAATGCCGCATAATTATGATTTCCCACCGCATTAAACCACCCCGAATCAAAGCCAATTCCCGTGGCGGTGGTGGCTAAAAACGACCCGGGCACGTTTAACCGGGCATCCGGGCCAAAAACAATGCCCGCCGGGTTCATTAAAAATAAATTGGCATTTGCCCCGGTTATCCGAATTTCGCCATTAATTATCGAGGCATTTGCGCCGGTTACTCTTCCTAAAATATTCAGAATTTGGGGATTGGCGATGAAGTTGGCGGTGTGTTGCGCCGGGAGATTAAATTCAGTAAAACTGTGGAATAAATTGGCCCCATCTGCGGAGACTTGTCCCCCGGTAATCTGTAGGCGATTTCCCTCTGGAGTGACGCGGGTTCCGGTCCCATCGGCGGCGGGAACGATGGGTTGCGCGCGGACTATCTGCGGGTCGATGCAACAGAAGGCGATCGCCACAAGGCGGGCGAGATTTTGTAGCATTTGGCCCCTGGGTTTGGATTGGGGTTTGGCATGGTCGCGATCGCTCACCGTTTGCTCCCTCCTGCGATAAAATTCTCGCTGCATCCACTGTGGGAGGGAAAGTCCACTGGAAATCCCCGCCGGATCCAACTTTTTTCCTTTGGGGTTTTCCATTAGTCAACCACCTTGGCGAGAGTGTTGTTCTTTTAGCATACCCAAACCCGGCATTCCTGACAATTTTAATGCCCACTGGTCTGGGAATCGAGTTGCCCTCTGGTTTGGAGGGTTATTTGACCTGCGCTTTGCGAAGGTTTCTGGCGTTAGTCATCCCATTAAAGCTTAAAATTACTAAAATGTAAAGTCCGATTTTTTCACCAAAAATTTTATTCTCCCGCTGAGTATAAATTCCTGCCAGTTCTTTCAATCTATCGCGGTTTGTCCATATCCAGCAGAGGATCTCAGTTTCTTTCGTAGGATCCCCTTCCCGGGAAGATGAAGTCAGAGGGACGGAATCTTTATCTCACGCGGGTTTTGACAAAATTTGCCGCACAGTTCGCGTAACTTGGGATCGCAGGAGGGCGATCGCCAGGATTGCCGGTTTGGGTGGGTAAAATCCAGAGTTGGGCAGCGCACCGCGATCGCACAGGATGATGAGTTACCCGCCGTCGAAGGACTGTTTTGCCTCACGCACTTACCATAACCTTTGCCGCTTGTCAAGCACTTTTTTCCGATTTTATTTCTTCAATGCCTAATTGTACCTAGAGCGGGATATTAAGCTTTTGTAAATTCTTGTAAATAAACGATGACAGTTCCCCCAAGGGTAATGCATAACTAAAAGAGATACGCCAAATCGATAAACTCGGCAGTGACGGCGAAAGTGCCACTCACCCCGATCCTAGGCCGGAAGGCGGCAAGGCAAAACGCTCAACTATTATGACAGTTATTCAGGGCACATCAGTCGAAGACAGCTTAACCGGAACCAGCGCGGCAGATTTTGTATATGCATGGCCAGGAAACGACTTCCTCGATGGCGGGGCGGGCGACGATATTCTCTATGGAGATAAGGGAAATGACAGCATCCTCGGCGGGAATGGCAATGACTTGCTGGGGGGAAGTCAAGGAAATGACAGCTTGGATGGGGGTGAGGGCAACGATATCCTGTATGGAGGTGCGGGAGATGAGAGTTTAATCGGCGGTTTGGGCAGCGATCGCCTCGTGGGAGATGGGGGAAACGATACCTTTCTCCTCGACTTCGGTGGCGATACCGTCACTGGCGGAAAAGACCGAGACACCTACATCCTCGCCCCTACCCTCGGCGGCGACACGGAAGCGCAAGCGGCAATCGTCACCGATTTTAATCCTTCGGAGGATGAAGTGCAACTCACCGGGGGGTTAACCTTCGATCGCTTAAACATCTATCAAGGGATTGGGATTTATCGTAACGATACCATCATTCAAGATAAAGATACGAACCGATTTTTAGCCATTTTGCTCGGGGTTCCCACCCCCACCATGCTGCAAGCGGCGGGAATAGAACCCTCCCCCGAAGCGCCAGAAGAACCGGAAGCGCCCTTGCCCGATCTGTCGGTTTTCGGATCTGCGCCCTCGGACCCGGAAACGCCCCCACCTGGGGAACAAACCCCCGGGAACACCGCGCCCACGGATATTCTGCTCTCGAATCGCTCTATTGCCGAAAATAGTAGCGATGGAACCAGTATCGCTACCCTCTCCACCAGGGATGTGGATGCCAACGATACTCACAGCTACAGCTTACTCGATGATGCCGGGGGACGCTTTGCGCTGCAAGCGAATCAACTAATTGTTGCCAATGGCGAGTTATTGGATTTTGAGACAACCGAGACGCACAATATTACGGTACAAACGACCGACTCGGCGGGGAATACCTTCCAGAAATCTTTTACGCTGGAAGTAACCGACGCGATCGATGAAACCAACAATAACCCGCCTACGGATATAGGGCTTTCTAATACCAATATTGCCGAAAATAGTGCCGATGGCACAGTTATTGCCGCTTTATCTACGACGGATACCGATGTCGGCGATACCCACAGCTACAGCTTAATCGATGATGCTGGGGGACGGTTTGCCATTGATGGCGATCGCCTGGTGGTGGGGAATGGCGCGTTATTGGATTTTGAGAGTGCTGCCAGCCATAACATTATCGTACAGACCACCGATGGCGGAGGGCAGACCTTCGATAAAGTGGTGACGATCGAACTCACAAACGTGAATGAAGCCCCCACCGATATCGCCCTCTCTCAAACCAGTGTGGACGAACATAGCGCCAATGGCACCGATGTCGCCACCCTCTCCACCAGGGATCCCGATGCTGGAGATACCCACAGTTACTCGTTACTGGACACCGCTGGGGGACGGTTTGCGATTGAGGGCGATCGCCTGCAAGTCACCGATGGGAGTTTGTTAGACTTTGAGGAGATTACCAGTCATCAGATTACCGTGCAGGTAACAGACGCCCAGGGGCTAACTTTTGAAAAAGACTTAACTCTCACAGTTAATGATACGCCGGAACCGCCAGTGTTAGACTTGGACGGAACTGCCGACGAACCCGGTGGCGATCGCAATTTTTCCACTAACTTTACTGGAAATTCCGGGGCGGTGGCGATTCTAGACGCGGTTGCCCTGAGTCTGAGCGATGTGGATAGCACCGAGATGACAGGTGCCACCGTCACCATTACCAATTTACTCGACGGTGCGAATGAAGTGCTAAGTGCCACAACTGTTGGCAATATCGCCGCCAGTTATAGCAATGGCGTTCTCACCCTCAGTGGCACCGATACTCTGGCCAACTATCAGCAGGTGCTGCGAAGCCTCACCTATAACAATACTGCCGCTTCTCCCAATCCCTTGGCTCGCACAATCGAATTTACCGTCACCGATGGCAGCACATCCAGCAGCGTTGCCACCACCACTCTGAATATTGGCCCGAATACGCCACCGGAATTAGACCTGAATGGCAACAATGTGGCAGGCATCGACTACGCGGCAACATTTATCGCCAGTAGCGGTGCAGTGGCGGTGGTAGACAGCAGCAGTCTCGCGGTCACTGATGTTAATAATCCTTCCTTAAGTGCGGCTACCGTCACCATTACCAACTTGCTGGATGGAGGTGCGGAATCCCTCGGGGCAACCACCACTGGCACGAATATTACCGCCAGTTACGATTCGGCCACGGGCATTTTAACCTTAAGCGGCACGGATACGGTGGCGAACTACCAGCAAGTGCTGCGAAGCGTTATCTATAATAACAGCAATCCCCTGCCAGATGCAACCCCGCGCAGCATTGCGTTTGCGGTGAATGATGGCACTACAGAGAGTGTAGTGGCGACAACTACTCTGACTATAAATACCGATGCGGACTTACAGCTTACCAATAGCGTCAGCAATCCCACACCGGCGATCGGGGAGACCCTGACGTTTACGGTAGCACTGACGAATAATGGTCCGGCTGGAGCAACGAATATTGCCATCACCAATCTTTTGCCTGGAGGGATGGAAGGAGTGACGGTAACTCCGTCTAGCGGCACCTACGACGAGAATACCGGGATTTGGACCGTGCCTTCTTTAGCCAGTGGAGGTAACGCGACTCTCACAATTAGCGGCAGGGTGCAGAGTTACGGCACCCTTGTCCATACCGCAGAAGTGAGTGCAGTAGACCAGCCAGATCCGGATGCCACGTCGAATAATTTCATCCCCACAGAAGATGATATTGCCAGCGATCGCGCCACCATCCCTCTGCCAGCCACGGGAATCGAACTGAGTGACGTGATGGCAGGGATTGGCGGTTTTGGGAATAGCGGCATTGATGGGGGCGATCGCGCCGGTCTCCCTGTGAGTAGTGCCGGCGACGTGAATGGCGATGGCTTGGATGATGCGATCGTCGGCGCATACCGTGCCGACCCCGGGGGGAACAACTTTGCCGGGGAATCTTACGTGGTGTTTGGCAAAACCGATAGCACCGCCGTGGATTTCAGCGATATAGCTGCCGGAAGTGGCGGTTTCCTCATCAGTGGCATCGATGAAGATGACTTATCTGGTGTCTCACTCAGCAGTGCCGGCGACGTGAATGGCGATGGTTTGGACGATCTGATTGTCGGCGCATGGCGTGCCGCACCTGGCGGGAACACCGAGGCGGGGGAATCCTATGTGGTGTTTGGCAAAACCGATGGCACAGCCGTGAATTTGAGCGATATAGCTGCCGGCACTGGCGGGTTTATCGTTAATGGCATTGATGCGAATGACAGGTCTGGTGCCTCACTCAGCAGTGCCGGCGACGTAAATGGCGATGGTTTGGACGATCTGATTGTCGGCGCATATTTTGCCGACCCCGGCGGGAATAGTGCTGCTGGAGAATCCTATGTGGTGTTTGGCAAAACCGATAGCACAACCGTGAATTTGAGCGATATAGCTGCCGGCACTGGCGGGTTTATCATTAATGGTATCGATACGAATGACAGGTCTGGTGCCTCAGTCAGCAGTGCCGGCGACGTGAATGGCGATGGTTTGGACGATCTGATTGTCGGCGCATGGGGTGCCGACCCTGGGGGGAACAACGTTGCCGGGGAATCCTACGTAGTATTTGGTAAAGCCGATAGCACAGCCGTGAATTTGAGCGATATCGCTGCTGGAAGTGGGGGGTTCGTTATCAATGGCATCGATGCTGGTGACCTCTCTGGTGCCTCAGTCAGCAGTGCCGGCGATGTGAATGGCGATGGCTTGGACGATCTGATTGTCGGCGCATGGGGTGCCGACCCGGGCGGTAACACCGAGGCTGGGGAATCCTATGTGGTGTTTGGCAAAACCGATAGCACAGCCGTGAATTTGAGCGATATCGCTGCTGGAAGTGGGGGGTTCGTTATCAATGGCATCGATACTGATGACGACTCTGGTCGATCGGTTAGCACTGTGGGAGACATGAATGGCGATGGTTTGGACGATCTGATTGTCGGGGCGAGGGGTGCCGACCCCGGCGGGAAAAGCTATGCAGGGGAATCCTATGTGGTGTTTGGCAAAACCGATAGCACAGCCGTGAATTTGAGCGATATCGCTGCCGGTACTGGGGGTTTCGTTATCAATGGCATTTCGGTGAATGACTACTCTGGTGGCTCAGTCAGCAGTGCGGGAGATATCAATGGTGATGGCTTTGATGATGCGATCGTCGGCGCACACCTTGCCGACCCTGGGGGAAATAGCAATGCCGGGGAATTTTACATTGTCTGGGGAGGGAATTTCACTAACTCGGTGAGTCAGCAGGGGGGGACGAATTCGGAATGGTTGGCGGGAACAACTGCGGCGGATGTGCTAGTGGGAGCGCAGGGGGACGATACCCTCATCGGTGGTGGCGCTGCTGACGTGCTTTATGGCGGCATCGGAGACGATTTAATCGGAATTGGCGATACCTCGTTTCAGCGGATTAAAGGGGGTGGCGGAACGGATACTCTGCGCCTGGATGGGGGGTTCGCTCTGGATTTGACGGCTATTGCTAACAATAAACTATCTGGGATTGAAGTTATTAATCTCAATGGCAATAACAATGAGTTCACTTTGGATAGTTTTGATGTGAAGGCGCTGTCTGATGTGACTTCTAACGGGTTAACGCGGTTAATCGTCGATGGGGTAGCGGGGAATTCGGTGAGTTCGACTGGTGGCTGGGTATCTGGTGGTATCACTTCATCGGGAACGAACGCTTATAACACTTACACTCTCGATGGTGCGCTGTTGTGGGTAGATACAGATGTGGCGCAGGCGATTAGTTAGTTTTTCCCGAAGATCCGGCGTGGGATTAATCCCACGCCTCATAGCTCAAGTCGGTTAAAAACCGACTGAAATAGCGGTTGTTGCTCCAAATCAGAGTGTTAAGATGAGCGATCGCCTGTTGAATTTGCGAGGGATATGATGTCTTTAGAAATTATGGGTTCGCGCCAGTTTCCCGAGTGGCTGTACCAACACCACGTCAGTCTGGCTTTTACCACCTACCAAACCGGAAAGCTATTTCTCATCGGGTTGCAACCGAATGGGCGGTTATCGATTTTCGAACGCACGTTCAATCGGCCAATGGGGTTATCGGCGTCGGCAAATACATTATTTGTGAGTTCGCTCTATCAGTTGTGGCGGTTTGAAAATGCCCTAGAACCGGGACAAGTGCATCAGGGATACGATCGCCTCTACGTTCCGCAACTCGCCTATACCACTGGCGATTTAGACATTCACGATATTGCCCGCGATCGCACTGAAACCCCGATTTTTGTCAATACTTTGTTTAGCTGCTTGGCAACTGTCAGCCACACGCACAGTTTTATCCCCTTCTGGCAACCGCCGTTTATTTCCAAACTCGCCCCCGAAGATCGCTGTCACTTGAATGGGTTAGCGATGGACAACGGAACGCCGCGCTACGTAACGGCAATTAGTCAAAGTGATGTGGCGGATGGGTGGCGCGACAGACGGCACAATGGCGGTTGCGTTATCGATGTGAAGGGCGATCGCATTCTGTTAGACAATCTCTCCATGCCTCACTCGCCGCGTCTGTATCGGGATAAACTGTGGTTGCTCAATTCCGGGACGGGATATTTCGGTTATGCAGATATCAACGCTGGTCGATTTGAACCCGTTACCTTTTGTCCGGGATACTTGCGCGGGTTGGCGTTTTACGAGGATTTCGCTGTAGTCGGCATCTCCAAACCTCGCCACAATAAGACGTTTAGCGGTTTACCTTTAGACCAAGCCCTGCAAGACAAAGGCGCAGACGCACGCTGCGGTTTGCTGGTTATCGATGTGCGAAGTGGGGATATCGTTCATTGGTTGCGATTGGAAGGCAGTTTATTTGAGGAGTTGTATGACGTAGCCGTTTTACCGGGGGTGCGCCGTCCGATGGCGATCGGAGTAAAAACCGATGAAATTTGCCGCCTGATTACGATTGGCAGTTGGCCCACTCAGCAAAAGTGAGAATAGGGTATAAAAAGCAGCAACGAGCATCCCTGGGAGGGCGATCGCTCCCTTTTTTCTGCCTCAAATACTTACCACAAAGCCATTAATTCGTCAAGCTGAATTTGTCAGATTCCAGTTCTGAGATTCCCAATTTTCTTTAAACAGGAAAATTTCACTTTTGCAAACTTTTGTAAATAAACGATGACAGTTTCCCGAAGCGTCATGCATAACAGTAAAGAAGTCGGGCAATCAATGAGCTCGGCAATGAATGTAGCAATTAAAAACGCTTAAACAGTATGACAGTTATTCAGGGCACACCATTTGAAGATACTTTAACCGGAATGGGCGCGCCAGATTTTTTCTATGGGTGGCAAGGAAACGACGTTCTCGATGGTGAGTCAGGGGACGATATTCTCTATGGAGATAGTGGAAATGATACCCTCATCGGCGGACATGGCAATGATTTTCTCGGGGGTAGTGAAGGAAACGATCGCTTGCAGGGGGATGAGGGCAACGATATCGTTTATGGCGGTATGGGAGACGATCGCATGCTTGGCGGTTTGGGTAGCGATCGCCTAGTAGGAGATAGGGGAAACGATACCTTTCTCCTCGACTTCGGTAGCGATACCGTCACCGGAGGACAAGACCGAGACACCTACATCCTCGCCCCCACCCTCGGCGGCGATACCGAAGCACAAGCAGCGATCGTCACGGATTTTAATCCCTCCGAGGATAAACTGCAACTCACCGGCGGGTTAACCTTCGATCGCTTAAATATCTACCAAGGGAGTGGAGTTTATCGCAACCACACCATCGTTCAACACAAAGACACGAACCGATTTTTAGCGATTTTGCTCGATGTTTCTTCCCCCAGCATTCTGGAAGCGGGGGGAGGAAACCCCCCTGTAGAACCGCAAGTGCAAGTACAAGCGCCAGAAGAACCGGAAGCATCATTACCGGATCGGCCCATGTCCGACCCTGCCCCTTTGCAAGGGGAAACCCCCACCCCCCCACCGGCGGAACCAACTCCCAACCCCCCACCGGCGGAAGAAACGCCGCCTTCGGGGGAACAAACTCCCACCCCCCCACCGGCGGAAGAAACGCCGCCTTCGGGGGAACAAACTCACACCCCCCCACCGGCGGAAGAAACGCCTACCACGCCACCGGGGGAAGAAACGCCCGCAAACACTGCGCCGGAGAACATTCTGCTCTCGAATAGCTCTATTGCCGAAAAGAGTAGCGATGGTACGCCGATCGCCACTCTCGCCACCACCGATGCCGACTCTGAAGATACTCACACTTACCGATTAATCGACGATGCCGGTGGAAGCTTTGCCCTGGAAGAGAATCAACTTATCGTTGCCAATGGCGCGTTACTGGATTTTGAGACAAACCAGACGCACAGCATTACCGTACAAACCACCGACTCGGCGGGGAATACCTTCGAGAAATCCTTTACCATGAGTGTCACCGAGGTGAAAGAGACAATTCCCAATCGCGCGCCCACGGATATTGTGCTTTCCAAGGCCAGTATTGCCGAAAATAGTAGCGAAGGGACGGCAATCGGCACCCTGACCACCACCGACCCCGATGCGGGAGATACACATAGTTACTTATTGGTGGATAGCGCATCAGGTCGATTCGCGATCGCCGGAGACCAACTCACCGTTGCCAATAGTGAGGCATTGGATTTCGAGACCGCAACGAGCGATCGGATTGTAGTGAGAACCACTGATGCCGCAGGAGATACCTTTACCAAGACCCTAACCGTTGCGGTGGAGAATGCGAACGAAGCGCCTACAGATTTGTCGGTTTCTAATCTAGTGGTTAGGGAAGATAGTATCAACGGCAGCGCGATCGGCACCATCACGCCCACCGACCCCGATACCACCGATACCCATACCTACAGCTTGCTGGATAATGCCGAAGGTCGGTTTGCGATATCCGGCAATCAATTAACCGTAGCCGATGGGAGCTTACTGGACTACGAAACGGCGACCAGTCACGAGATCGTCATTCGCACGACAGATGCCGGGGGGAATCATTTCGAGCGCGCCTTTGCCGTCAGCGTTGGCGATGTGAGCGAAACCCTTCCCAACACCGCCCCCACGGACATTGCGATCGGCAATACAACGATTGCCGAAAATAGCGCAAACGGCACGGTAGTGGGAGACTTGACCACGGCAGATCCGAATGCCGGGGATACTCACAGTTACTCCCTAGTGGATGATGCGGGAGGACGGTTTGCGATTTCCGGGACGCAGATTGCCGTCGCGGATAGTAGCTTACTCGATTACGAAGCGGGAAACCAGAGCGAACTCACCATTCGCACCACCGATGCGCGCGGTTTGACCTTCGATAAAACCTTTGCCATATCCGTGACGGATCGGAATGAAGCGCCCACGGATCTGGCGGTGTCGAATACCGTAGTGGATGAGAATAGTGCCAATGGGACGGAAATCGGGACGATGACCACCACCGACCCCGATAGCGGCGACACCCACGCTTATTCGTTAGTGGATAATGCGGGAGGTCGGTTTGGGATAGTTGGCGATCGGATAACGGTGGCCGATGGGACGAGATTGGACTACGAAACCGAAAATCTTCATCAGATTGTTGTGCGAAGTACCGATGGGGCGGGTCAAACGGTGGATAAAGCCGTAACGATCGCCCTCAATAACCTCAACGAACCGCCGATCGCGATCGCCAATTCACCCCTGAGTGTGAATCGGTTGGCCACTGTCGGCATTGGCAATAATCTCCTGCAAGTCACCGATCCAGAGCAAAGTGCCACGCAACTGACCTATACTCTCGTCAATGCACCGACCAACGGACAACTGAAGTTAAACGGCACGCCGCTATTTGGCAACGATACTTTCACTCAGGCAGATATCGATAGCGATCGCCTAACTTACACCCACGGGATTCTGAAGCTCAGCCATAATTATACGAATGATACTGGAGAGGCGATATCCGGCTCGAACGCGGTCTGGTCTCGATATAATGGCGACAGTAGCGATATCATGTTCTACGACGGCAACACCGTCAAATCTATCTATCGCTACAATGACACTCACTCTCTCGATCCTCAGATTTCCGGCTCCAATGTGGTGTGGGAGGCTTATGATGGCAACGATTGGGAGATATTCTTCTACGATGGGAACGCCACCCGGCAAGTTACCGACAACACCACCGACGACCGATCGCCTCAAATCTCCGGCTCCAATCTAGTGTGGGAAGGCGTCGATGGTCTCGATCGCGAGATATTCTTCTACGACGGTAACGGCATTACCCAGCTTTCCGACAACCTCACGCCAGACTTCGATCCGACAATTTCTGGCTCTAACGTCGCCTGGGTGAGGCTGAATGGTCTCACCGAGGAGATATTTTTCTACGACGGGAATAGTAGCAGGAACATTTCCCAGAATCTGCTTGTTGCGGATAGGGTTCCCCAGATATCCGGTTCCAATGTGGTGTGGGAAACATCACAGCTCCTCGACAATGAGATCTCGTTCTACGATGGGAACGCCACCACTTTACTGACCAACAACCTCACCAATGACCAGTCTCCCCAGATATCCGGCTCCCAGGTGGTGTGGTACGGGCCTGGCGGTACCGACGGTGGCCTCGACAACGAGATATTCTTCTACGACGGCACCAGCGTTACCCAACTCACGACCAACGATACCGACGACTTCGATCCGCACATCTCCAACTCTAATGTGGTGTGGCACGGTTCCGGCGGGATCGACGGGGGTAGCGACAATGAGATATTCTTCTACGACGGCACCAACGTTACCCAACTCACAGCCAACGCCATGAATGACGATTATCCGCAACTCTCTGGCGCTAACGCGGTCTGGAGTGCTGACGATGGGGATTCTGAGATATTCTTCTCGCCGATGGCTGGAGCCTCCGCGAGCGATCGCTTTATCTTTTCCGTGTCCGATGGCGTAGGTGGAATGTTAGAGAATGCGGCATTTGACATCAATGTTATCTAGGGGCGTTATCGCCCAAAGCCACCGATAGGCAAAGTGCGAAAATTATATAAACCGCGCGATCGCCGCCAAGGGGATCATCCCCCGGGCGATCGCATCCCCGGCAAGTGAAGCGCAACCGCCAATCCCGATTGGCAAATGCATAAAACCCAATAAAAGTCAACCCCTCGGCCAGTAATTTTCTAGCAAGGGTCAGGACTAAACCACTACCCCTATCGTCTTAGTTAAAGTTATCCTAACATGAATAAAGCGCAAGCCCTGTATCGATAACCACCTTTCCTCCCTATGGCAACTGGCAATCTACCCGATTCCCAATCTACCCCCTCGGCGTCTAGCGAATCCATGCCGAGAATTGACCTATTGACCATGTTTCGCCTAGGCTTATTCCAGATGGGACTGGGGATAATGTCCCTATTAACCCTAGGCGTCATCAACCGGGTGATGATCGACGAACTGAAAGTCCCGGCATTCATTGCAGCAACCGCGATCGCCATGCACCAGTTTGTCAGTCCCGCCCGCATTTGGTTCGGTCAGATGTCCGACGCGAAACCCCTAGGGGGAAAGCATCGCACGGGTTACGTCTGGATTGGTGCCTTGCTGTTTACCTTCGTTGCCTTCTTCGCCGTGCAAGTGGTGTGGCAACTAGGCAACAGTTTAGATGCCACCGGGTGGAGTTCCCAAACAAGAGCCTGGGCCGCTGGACTCGGGGGTGTATTCGCCCTGTACGGTTTAGCCCTCAGTGCCAGTTCCACCCCCTTCGCCGCCCTCCTGGTGGATGTTTCCGACGAAGACAACCGGTCCAAACTGGTGGGCATCGTCTGGTCGATGCTGATGGTGGGCATTATCATCGGCGCGATAATCAGCAGTCGCTTGCTCGCGCAAATTGCCCTCGATACCCCGATCGCCACCCTACAGGCATCGGTGAATCGCCTATTCATCATCGTCCCCGCCCTCGTCCTCGCCCTAACCTTTGTCGCCACCGTCGGAGTAGAGGACAAATATTCTCGCTACGGCAAACGGTCCAAAATGGTTAACCGAGAAGACCAAATCACCTTGGGAAAAGCCCTGCGCGTCTTAACCGCCAGTCCGCAAACTGGGATTTTTTTCACCTTCCTGCTGGTAATGATCATCAGTTTATTTATGCAGGATGCAGTGATGGAACCTTATGGTGGGGAAGTCTTTGGCATGGCGCTTTCCGAAACCACCCAACTGAATGCCTTCTTCGGGATGGGCACCTTAATCGGCATTGGGTCCACCGGATTTTTAATCGTCCCGCGCCTGGGCAAGCAAAACACCACCAAATGGGGCTGTATTGCCGCCGCGATTTGTCTCGGTTTGATTATCCTGGCGGGATATAGCGCAATCCCGGGCATGTTAATGGGCAGCTTATTGCTCTACGGTTTAGCTTCTGGCATCATTACAACCGGAGCGATTAGCTTAATGCTGGATCTGACAGCAGCCGAAACTGCCGGAACCTTTATTGGGGCGTGGGGGTTAGCGCAGGCGATCGCTCGGGGACTATCCACCGTCACCGGTGGTGCAGTGTTAGACCTCGGTCGCGCCTTGTTTTCCGTACCCCTTCTCGCCTATGGGCTAGTCTTTACCACCCAAGCGGCGGGCATGATTGCGGCGGTGGTATTACTGCGGCGGGTGAACATCCGGGAATTCCGCGACAATGCCAAGCAAGCGATCGCCACGGTTATCGAAGGCGACTTAGAGTAAAATACCCACCCCTTTCCCCCAAACCGAAAAAAGTCTACTGTAGAGAAAACCGATGTCCCCGCCGAGATCGGTTTTCTCCCAGATTGATTAATGATAAACCCTAAACTCGAATCTCTAAAATCTAAATCTAATGACTGATTTTTGGGACAAAGTTTTAAACTTTGCAGAGACCACAGCTATCAAAGTCGGCAAAGATTTAATGGCCGATTTCGGTCAAGTGCAGGCATCCGAAAAACCCGATGGGAGCTTAATTACCCAATCCGATCTGTGGGCCGATCGCCAAATTATCGAAGCGATCGACGCTCGCTTCCCGGAACATGGCATCCTCAGCGAAGAAGCGGAACATGTGTTTCCCGATTCCGAATGGTGCTGGGTCATCGATCCCCTGGATGGCACCACCAACTTCGCCCGCCGGATTCCCATTTGGGCAGTTTCTATGGCCCTGTGCTACCGAGGCACCCCCGTTTTCGGGTACGTTCACGTACCGCCCCTGAGTCAATCGTTCCACGGATTTTGGTACGGCAATACCGGACTCACCGGACCTATGGGCGCATTTCTCAATCATCGCGCCATCCACAGCAGCGAGGAAGAACTCAGCGTCAATCACTTGTTCGGATTCTGTTCGCGCAGCATCCGCGCCTACCAGCATCCCTTTCCCTGCAAAATTCGCATGTTAGGCGTTGCCAGTTACAATTTTCTGACTGTCGCCGCCGGATTTAGCATCGGCGGCGTTGAAGGAACGCCGAAAATTTGGGATATTGCCGCCGTTTGGCCGATCGTCAAAGCATCCGGCGCGATCTGGCAACCCCTGGAATCTCAACCCCTGTTTCCCCTGAAGGTGGGGACGAATTACGAAAAGCGTCCCTTCCCCACCTTAGTTGTCGCCCGATCTGAGCAGTTGTCCGTGTTTCAACCCCTGGTGGAGTGTTTGCGTCAGGATTGAGGGTTAATTCTCGATCGCTTTTCTTGAACTTTAACTCGCGCCGCCAGCTTTCACCCCCAGTTAGTCGAGTTGCCAAACAAAATCGGCAATCGGTTTGTCCTGAGTCGATCGCATCTCCTCGGGGGCACTTAACAGGAGCGATCGCTGCACGAATGGACGCGAACCGCTTTGCCCGTTGAGCCGTCGTTCCACCCGACTGGGAATCCCATACCCATACAGGATATGACCTTGCCCCGCGATCGCCACCACCTGATAGTCGGGATTTTCGATCGCAAATCTGGCAATGGTTTCTGCCATCGTTTCGTCCCACAACACCTGGGCGAGAAAAAAGTTCTCGAAGTTGGCACTGGATCCGTGCCCCCCCTGCATGTGCTGTCGATACACCGCTAGCACCATTTCCCGATAATCGGCATTATCGGTGCGAATCTCCTCCACCGGCGGAATATGTTGCCGTTCCTCGGGCGTCAAGCTTGCCAATCCTTCCCGGGCGACTTTTCGCGTCACTTCCGTGGGCGTGTTGAGGGCCAAAACCGGCAGTTGATGTTCGCGGGCATACCGCAGGATCGGCGCATAGCTTTCCCAGGAAAAGCCCCACCGTTGTTCGTACTCGGTTTGCTCGATGAGCTGTTCTTCGCTAAGTTCCCCGCGCAAATAGGCATCGATCGCGCTTTGATAGGGGCGCTGAAACATTTCCATCGCGATCGCTACTTTCCCATTGTGTCGATGTAGGTGCTGAATAATCCTCAGTTGCGCTTCGCGATCTCCATCTCGGGTGTGGGTTTCCCCCAAATACACCACATCGGCTTTTTTCAGTTCTTCCAAGACCGCTTCCCGAGACGCAGACGCCACCGCAGGCATCTCTACCGATGGGAAGAGTCCGTCTATGCTTTCCGCGTAACTCGGCGCAGAACACAGTAACACCATCGCCACGGAACAGGCATACAGTTGGCTCAATTGGGTTTGTCTCATCGCTTTATTTTCCCCTAGGGTTCGCTACTGCAGTGTAGTTGGACTCCGTTAATTAATTATGAACCGTTGAACGATCGCGGGTTCGTCACCCTCCCCTCTGACTGTAGGGGGAGATTGTTAAAAAATGTTGCAATTTCACCGCCGACTACGTTAAGTTTAATTACAAAGACTTGATTTTTCACGAGGTTAACGAGTATGGAAACGCAAGAACCCAAATTTGGCTTTACTGACTTTGCCGAAACCTGGAACGGTCGCTTGGCGATGTTAGGTTTCACCATTGGCATCTTGACCGAACTGATGACCGGTCAAGGGATTTTATCCCAAATCGGCTTAATGTAATCCGATTGTGACATCTAAAACGCCGTTTTCACTAACTGACGCGATCGCGGGCATCGGGGTAACATTTTCCCCTGACCCCCGATCGCCGTCATTATTATACAGATGAAACGGTTTTACCCCCTCAGTCTTTGCAGTTGCCCCAGAGGAACCCTCCCCATGTCTCCACCCCCAACCCCCAACCAAACTCCCCCTCCGATGAACGCGATCGCCGCGATCGCCCTCGTCTTCTCCCCCCCTACAGACCCCAACACCTCCACCGTCGATCCGGTAGTCCCCACTTCCCTGCGCGTGGGTTTACTCGCCCTGGTCCTCGCCGCGATCGCCGAACTGTTCCTCGCCTAAATCCCATCGCAACGAAAATCACCCCCAACCCGCTATAATAGAGCAAAACAGCGGGTAAAATCGAGGGCATGAGGACTGAAGACGCACTGGGAATTATAGATAAAATTATCAAGCCCCAGAGATTAAATGACGTTCAAGAACTTGTCTTTTGCCAATCTTGGTGCGGCAAATCCTACCAAGAAATTGCCCTAGAAGGCGGTTATGACCCCGATTATATCAAAGATGTCGGCTCTAAACTGTGGCAACTGCTCTCCCAAGCCATCGGCGAACGAGTCACCAAGCGCAATCTACACGCAGTCCTCCGGCATTACACCGAACAGTGCGATCGCCCCGCCGACCCTCAACCCTGCCCCACCACCTCCCCGGGCACCCTTCATCCCCGTCAAGATTGCACGGAAGCCGTCAATATCTCCAAATTTTACGGACGTCACGAAGAACTCGCCACCGTAAAACGCTGGATCTTACAAGAGGACTGTGCCTTAATTGCCATTTTAGGCATGGGTGGAATGGGCAAAACCGCTTTTTCCGTCCAATTAGTCCAGCAGATTTCGCCTCAGTTTGACTGCGTGATTTGGCGCAGTCTTCGTCATGCACCCTCCCTGCGCGACACCCTCGCCAAGCTGATTCACTTTCTCTCCTACCAACCCGACACTCCTTTACCCAAATCAACCTCATTCCGAGTGGAAAAATTGCTGCACTATTTTCAGCAGCAGCGATGCTTGGTCATTTTCGATAATTTTGAATCCCTCTTTGAACCCCAAAAAATTTCTGCAGAAACCCCCCATTCTTTCCCCCTCGGCTGCTACCGCCAAGGATATGAAAGCTATGACGAAATTCTCCAACAAGTGGGAGAACTGGTTCATCCCAGTTGTCTGATAATCACCGCCCGAGAAAAACCCGAAACCATTGCCACCTTAGAAGGCAATACCTTACGGGTTCGGGTGCTGGAATTGACCGGATTAAGCGAAACCGCCGCCCAAAAACTCCTGCAAGATAAGGGACTGGCGATCGCCCCCGATCGCGCCAGAGAACTGGTGCAGTGCTATCACGGAAATCCACTGGCGCTCAAAAAAGCCGCCACCGCAATTTTAGAGCTATATGATGGCAGTTTAACTGACTTTTTAGCCGAAAAAAATCCCCTGTTACCGGGGATTAAAACCTTGCTCGACGAGCAATTTCAGCGCCTCTCGATGTTGGAAGCGAAAGTCATGTATTGGCTGGCGATCGCCCGCGAACCGATGTCTGTAACTGACTTGCTGGGGGATATCGTACCACCGGAATCGAAACCGAGGGTCATCGAGGCGCTGGAATTTTTGCGACGGCGATCGCTGATTGAAAAAACCACCACCGGCTTTACCCAAAGTGCCTTGGTAATAGAATACGTCACCAAACAACTCATCGAGATAATCTATGAAGAAATAGTAGACTTTCGTTATGCAAACCACCTCTACCTGAATCACTATGCCTTAATTCAAGCCAATGCCAAAGAGGATATCAAAACTGCTCAAATTCAGGCGATTTTAGACCCATTAGTAGAGCGTCTCCAAGCCACCTATCCCAGTCAAGAAGACTTAGCAGAACAATTAAACTTGATTTTAGTGAAACTGCGCGCAGAAATGCCGACTCCTGGCTATGGCGCGGGAAATATTCTCAATCTGTTGGCGAAACTGGACATCGATTTAACTGGGGCGGATTTTTCTGACCTGACAGTATGGCAAGCGGATCTGAGGGAAGTGCCGCTTCATGGGGTGAATTTTGCGGGTTCTAATCTGGCTAAATCGGTATTTTCGACAATTGCCGGACAGGTTGTTGCCGTGGCGGTGAACCGGGAGGGGGAATGGTTGGCCACGGGAGATACAAAGGGGATAATTTGTTTGTGGCGAGTGAAGGATCGGCAACCGATGCGGCATTGGAAAGGCCATGACCAGGCGATCGCCTCTTTGGCGTTTAGTGGCAATGGGCAGTGGTTGGCCAGTTGTGGCCGCGATCGCCAGGTGAAATTATGGCAAGTGGCCACGGGAAACTGTCTCCAGTCTTGGCTCACATTCACCGGGATGACGCCATCGGTGGCATTTAGCCGCGACGACCGCATCCTCGCGATCGCCCAGCCCGATAAAATTCTCGCCTGTTGGGATGTCTGTACCGGAGAACCCCTCTCCCCCCGAGTTTCCCCCCATCATCTGGCACTTAGCCTCGCCTTTAGTTTTTCTGCCTCCGACACTTATCCCCTAGGTATAAAATTCGACGGTTGGCTCACAAATAGACCAGACGCAAGCAGGCGCAACATGGAGACCCGTATTTATACAATAAGTGCTTCTGCCTTCAGCCAAGGGGGTGCAATCTGTATCGGCAGCACCGATGGCAAGATAAGCTTGGGGTCTGGTGGATTGACTAATTGTATCAATGCCAAGCAGGGAGACTGCCAGGGTGAGTCGGCGATCGGTTCAGACAGTCAGCAAAGCCGCGATCGCATCCTCGACCCCTCACAGCGATCGCAAAACCGGGAACCCGATACACCGATAAAACCCTGGCAGGCACATCGCGGATCGGTATCCTGCGTCGCCTGGAATGCCGATGGTTCCCTACTCGTCAGCAGCGGCGACGATCGCAGCCTGAAATTATGGGAAGTCTCCAGCGGGCAATGTGTGAAAAGCTTGACAGCCTATGACGACGGCTGGGAATCTCTGGCCGCCAGTCCCGACGGAAAATGGCTTGCCAGTGGCAGCGCGATCGCCCAGATTGCCCTGTGGAACCTGCAAACCGGCCAGTGTGCGAAAATCCTGCAAGCTCACCACGCGAAAGTGTCCGCCCTGGCGTTTAGCCCCGATGGAACACTCCTCGCCAGCAGCAGTGAAGACGCGGTGATTCAATTCTGGTCCGTGGGCGAATTTCAGCCAGTGAGAACCCTGCCTGGAGTGAACTATGCTCTGCGATCGCTCGCCTTTAGTCCCCATCCAACCCGATTCGCCTGTCCCGATCGCGATCGCACCCTGCGAATTTGGGACACTCGCAGCGATCGCTGCTGGAAAATCTTACCCGGTGACGGTTATCGCATCTTCGCCGTTGCCTGGAGTCCCGACGGTGCGATCGTTGCCAGTGCCAGCGACGCCCCCGCCATTACCTTATGGAATGTAGAAACCGGCGAATGTCTCCATACCTTGCACGGACATCTCAGCCTCATCCTCAGTCTTGCCTTTAGTCCCGATGGTAGGTTACTCGCGAGTGCCAGTCGCGATCGCACCCTCCGCGTCTGGAATGTCTCCACCGGCCAATGTTTCGACGCCTTGCACCGTCAGGAAACCGCCGTTTCTACCGTGGCATTCAGCCCCCAAGGCACCCGACTCGCCAGTGGCAGCAGTGAAGGCATCCTCAACCTTTGGAATCTCACCACCGGTGCATGTTCCCTCTCCATTCACGCCCATACCGATGCCATTACCTCCCTGACCTTTACTCCAGACGGTCACACCCTGATTACCGCCAGTCGCGACGCCACCATCCAATGCTGGAATTTAAACGCCACTCAAGAAACCCCCACCCCTGTACCCACCAGATCGTTCCGACTCCCTCGACTGTATGAGCAGATGAATATTGCCGGCGTCACTGGGTTGAGCGAAAGCACTCTCGCTATGTTAAAAGCCCTCGGCGCGAAAGGTTAATCCCTGGCGAAATGGCTTCCCGGAAACAATCCTCCCCTAGCGCACTTCATGGAGTCTGTTTGCCCCCGGAAAAACCGCCACGGATCCGCATCCCAGGAGAAAACCCTGCACTCTCTCCCTTGCGATCGCCATTCCCGAAACTTGTAATAAATTTACATAACTTTTCACCTTAGTTTATAAAACCTTACAAAACGTCATACAATCATCTGACTTTTTCTGACCTTTTCTCATCGCCACCCCTCTCAACCTCCGGTTAAGTTAAAGACACGGCCTGACTCCAGGCTTAACAAAATTGGGGCGAACCAGCGGAACATTCTTTTTCTCCCTTAACAATTTTTTCCCTAACTTTTCGCCCTATCCGGTAGCCCAAATATTTTCCAGCCACTAAATCTCTAGCAGGAAAACTCAGGGCTACCAAAGCAGTGTCTCCCGACTCTCAAAAGTCCCCGTATTTCTCTAAAATTAAACGGTTTATCCATAAAATGGGGCAACTTTTCCCAATTCATTCAGTTTTAAATCCAGAAAAAACCATGAGCTTTGCAATTTTTAACGAACAAGTTTACCTGCAAAACTACCCGGATGTAAAAGCCGCCGTAGATGCTGGCGTTTTCCCCTCTGGACTGAACCACTTTCAACAGTTTGGCTTAGCTGAAGGGCGGACAAGTGTTTCATCCCAATACGATGAAAGTGCCTATTTAGCCGCCAATCCCGATGTGGCGGCTGCTGTCCAAAATGGCATCCTAAATACCGGATTGGAACACTACATTTTTCTGGGAGAAGCCGAAGGACGTTCCCTGGGAACTGCACCCAGTGAAAATGCCGGCGCGGGTTTTAACGAACCAGCCTATTTAATCACCAATCCCGATGTGGCAAATGCCGTTTCAGCAGGCGTGTTTAGTTCCGGTTTGCAACATTACCAATCTTTTGGACAATTTGAAGGGCGATTGGGGTTGTTTACCGGAACTCCCGGAAGCGATCGCATCACTGGATTTGGTCAAGAAACCAGTATAAGTGGCGTTGGAGTGGAAGTCATTAGCGTCAGCAACCAAGATGCAATTCCCACCAGTTTGGGTGTCGGCGAAATCGATACCTTGATTGGCACAGAAGGGGAAGATAGCTTTTTTCTGGGGGTGGGAACCACTCCTTCTAACCCCACCGCTCAATCATTCTATCTCGGGAATGGAGATGCGGATTTCGCGCGGGTTCAAAACTTCGACCCGAATCGAGATTATATTCATTTAGCCGGGGATTTGAATGATTATCAATTTGAACCCAACAATGGAAGTTTAAATATTTCAAATGGCGGCGATTTAGTGGCGATCGTCGAAGGCGTCAGCGCTCTCGAAACAGACTATATTTCTCAGGAATATGGCATTTTTATCCTCAAGGGCAGCAGCAACATGCCTGACTCCGGAAATACGGGTTCTGGTTTCAACGAAGAAGTCTATTTACTAGCAAATCCCGATGTGGCAAATGCGGTTGAAACCGGCAATTTGAATTCCGGTTTGGAACACTATCAAGCGGTGGGACAATTTGAAGGGCGAGTCGCAGCGTTTACCGGAACTCCCGGAAACGATCGCATCACCGCATTTGGTCAAGGGGCGTTCGTTTCCGGCGTTGGAATCCAACTTTTGTCGGGTTCCATCGACAATATAGTTCCCACCAGTTTAGGTATTGGGGAAATGGATACGTTAATTGGTGGTAATGGACAGGATGCGTTTTATCTAGCGTTTGGACCTAGCCCTTCTAGCCCCGGAATTCAATCCTTGTATGTCGGAAATGGAGATGCGGATTTTGCGCGCATCGAAAACTTCGCTCCCACCGGAGATATTCTCTTTTTAGCCAGTGCTTTGAGCAATTATCAGTTGCAAGAAGTAAATGGCGGTTTAAATATTTCAACCCGTGGCGGAGATTTGGTAGCGATCGTGGAAGGAATCAGCGCTGTGGAGCTGCAAATGGGTAGTAATGTGTTTAGTTGGTAAGGAGGGAGTGAAAATAATTGGTTATTAGTCATTGGTCGTTGGTTAAGTTGGTGGGCTAAATAGTCCTTTTGCTGAAGTAGTAGGACATCCAAATAATGGGTCAATTTGCTTGGCACGACAGTTATTTTGTAGCTCAAACTACCCTACATTTTAGCGAGAGATTCAACGCCAGGAAAGGGGGAATTTAAAGAACGTTAAGCGATAGGAGTTTAAAGGGAAATGTTATATCGTCGGGTTTTAAAATCAATTGCAGCGATCGCGGTATGTGGGGCGATCGCACAGACACTCAGCGCACAGGCGATCGAAACGCTCTCCAGCGGACGTTCTACGCCAGGAACCCTGAATAGTACCCGTTCCCAACTCGTTCCCGACGGAAACGAACACCGACTCGCCAATGACTACAACTTTGTCGGTGAGCTGGGAGAGCAAATCACCATCGCGATCGAAGCGCAAGGGAATCTCGACCTCAAACTGGTAGTTTTCAATCCCTTAGACGAAATGGTGGTTAGCCAGTCGAACGACAATCTACTCAAACAAGGAATCACCTACACACTCCGCAGTGGGGGCACCTATCGAATTCGCGTCCTCGCCGAGAATAATCAAGGCAACTACACGATTAAAATAGAAGCCGCCAATCGCGACTCAGCCCGTGCGGATCTGGTCATGCGAGACTTGGGTTATACCCCCACGATTTGTAATGGAAATCCAGACCTTGCCGTTATCCAAATCGGAAGCGAAACCCGCTGTACCAGAGACGCCCAAGCAGGGGAATACCTTTACGATGAGACTGACAACAAAGCCTACCCGGTACAAGAGACAGAGACGCTCAAAGATACAATCGCGCGCGAGTTTGGCTTGCAGTGGGTTCCCTGTGGCGGACCGGGATTAGCCGAAATCTCCCTGGAAGGAGAAACCCTCTGTATCGGAAATTATCCCGCAGGAGAATATAGATATAATGTAGCAACCAACCGCTTAGATCCCGTTCAACCGGTCGATCGCAATGTGGCATTATTGCGCGAGTGGGGTTTAACCCCGACCCAGTGTGGCAACAACGTGGTATATATTTCCATCGACGGGAAACAATACTGTACCTTGCCCACCCAATGGTTAACCATCGGCACTTACCGCTACCTGCCCGCACAAGACCGACTCGAACCCTTATCCCAGCCATATAATCCGGACTACACCAATATCAATACCGAACCGCAACCGAACAATACTGGTTCGGGATTGTAAAGCAAGTTTCGATAACATGCAATCTCACAAATGTAAGGAGTTGACAGTATGAAAATCAACAAATTATCGGCAATCCTCGCCAGTCTGGTTGCCATGACCTGTACCGTGGGATTAGCCGCCACGGCGATCGCGCGACCCACAGTGGGAGGAGGAAATCAGCCCAATATGGGCGGCAACAATCCCGGAGGAAGCGTTCAACCGCCATCCGGGGGGAACACCAGTTTTCATTGCCTTCCACAAGGTGCGGGAAACTTTGCCACAGTAGGTCAACGTCCCGGGGGACAGCCAATCCCGTTAATCGTCTGGACGCCCCAAGGGTCGAGTTATTTTGGCGGACCTTATACCCCACAGAATCGCTGCCAAATCGTTTCGCAAAAATTGAATGCGGCGGTGATGGCAAATGGCGGTCGATTGCAAAACCTGTTGCTCACTAATGGGCCGGTGAATGGCCAAATCGTGATTTGTGCCTTGAGCGTCGGGCAAAACGCTTGCAATGGAAATAATATGCTGTTTACCCTGAAGCCAGAAAATGCCAACCGCGCCGGACAGATTCTCGGTCAACTGTTACAAATTAGTCAAGTGGGTAGCAGTGCGGGTGTTATTTACGAAACGGGTTTAGATAGCACTCAAACCTTTGTCGATTTAGGTGCATGGGAAGAAGCCACAATGGGAGGGAGTTACAACCAACCCATAGACGATTCCTATGAGCAACCGGAACCTAATGATGGCGGGGGTGTGTTATAGTAGACTTGATGGCGGAGAGAATTCCTCGGGACAATCGGGGAAGGTGTGGAAATGAAACTCAGAGCCGTAGCATGTATCGATCGCTTCTTGTAACTGTTATCGCATCGATCGCGATCGCCAGCTTGATGGTGAAGCGATCGCCCTTATCTGCCATTGCTTCTCCCCTGCATTCGCACAGCGGGAGAACCGCGAGCGATCGCCCCTCAGTGCCATCCATTGCCACCGGGGCGATCGCCACCCCCGAAGCGCCGGAAATTGCCCGTGCCATCAGCGTGCGGATTTTAACCGCCACCGGCTCCGGTTCCGGCGCGATCGTCGCTCGCCAAGGGCAAACCTATACCGTGCTGACCAATCATCACGTCATCGCCGACGGGTCAGCACAAGGGTACAGCCTCATTACCCCTGACGGACAAATGCAAACCGCGTGGCACGTACCTGTGGCGCAATTTGCCGATTTAGATTTAGCCCTCGTGCAATTTACCAGTGCCAACCGTTACCGAGTTGCCGCGATCGCCCACCCGGATACCGTCTCCCTTGGCGAAACCCTCTATGCCGCTGGGTTTGAGGCATGGCACTTTACCAGCAATGGCAATACCTTAGTTTCCGTGGAAGATACTCGCCAGTGGGGAATTCGCGCCTTTCGCCTCACCACCGGACGAATGCAAATGCGATCGCCGCGATCGCTAGTAGGCGGCTACGAAATCGGTTATACCAACGACGTGGTGCAAGGCATGAGCGGCGGACCGGTTTTAACTCAAAACGGCGAACTAATTGCCATTAATGGTAAACTGAAATATCCGTTTCTCGGCATCCGCGCCTTTATTTTTGCCGATGGTTCGATGCCTTCCCCCCAACTTTTCGCCCAAATGGAATCCTTAAGTTGGGCTATTCCAATTACTAAATTCCAAAACCCAGTAAATTCAACACCCAATCGAAGAGGGCTGTAAGCGTTTCAATCGCCGTTATAATTAATGGAAAAGCAGTCAAAATTGATTTATCGTATTTCCAACCGTAGGGTGGGCATCGCCTAACTTACTGTTAAAATACCCGACAAAATACTATATTGTAGCCAGAATAAATTGGGGATGAATATGACTACCGTTCGAACAGAGAGGAGCTGGCCAAAAATCCCGATCGCCACCACCATTGTAGCGGCGATCGTCATCACCTTACCGACCCAGGTGCAAGCCAAAAGCGGCGAAGAAATTTATCAAATTGCCCAACAAAGTGCCGTACAAATTAACGCGGATTTAGCGGGAGCCTTGGGAGGTTCCGGCGTCATCATTGACAAACAAGGACAGCGCTATACCGTGCTAACCGCCAACCACGTGGCTTGTCTGCTCAATTGTCGTCCCGGAATTAACTATACCGTTCGCACCCCCGACGGGCGAGATTATCCCGTCAGCGAAGTGCGCTCCCTGCCCAAAAGTGGCAGCGATGCGGATTTAGCCCTGGTCACCTTTGAAAGTCCGAACGCCTATGAAGTGGCAGTGCTGGGGGATTCGGAACATATGGTTCCCGGGTCGCAAATTTATATTTTCGGATATCCCCGGGGCAATCGCCAGGGTGGGCAACGAGAAGCCGAGTTTACATCCGGAATGGTCACCAGTCGCCCGCACAACCGTCCCCAAGGATATAACCTGCGCTACGATGCCGTCACCAAAAGCGGGATGAGTGGCGGACCGGTATTGGACAGTGAAGGGCGCTTAGTGGGGATTCACGGACAAGGCGACACCGAAGGACAAACCGAAACCTCCACCGGGAGTACCGTATCGATTAAAACCGGATTCAACGCCGCCATTCCGATTCAAACCTTTTTGGCGAGTGCCGATCGCCTCGGGATGAGCCAGTCGCGCTTGAACCTCGATCGCGATCCGCCCGCAGAGAAACCCGCCATGTCCGACAATCCCACAGAAGCCAGAGATTACAACCTGAGCGGATTGATAAATTTAGAGCGGGGCAATGTGGAAGGTGCGATCGCCGATTTTAGCCAAGCCCTCGAGCGAAATCCCGACTCAACCGAAGCCTATCGCGCCTATTTCAACCGGGGAACCGCCCGCATTCGCAGCGGCGACTATGCCGGCGCGATCGCCGACTGGACCGAGGCCATGCGCCATAATGCTACCGATACGCGCGTCTATTACAATCGCGGTTTAGCACATTACAGACAGAGAAACTGGCAAGCTACGGTAGAAGATACCACCCGCGCGATCCAACTCGATCCGAATAACGAAAAAGCATACTTAGTGCGCGGCGATGCCAAGGTAGAATTGGGAGACGAACCCGCCGCCCTCGCCGACTACAACCGCGCAATCGCCATCGCACCTAACTACCCGATCGCCTACAATAACCGCGCCACCATCCGCGTCAACCTCGGCGACCTCGAAGGAGCGCTCGAAGATTTGCGCCGTGCTGCACCCTTATTATTAGACCAAGGGAAAGACAACCAATACCGCACCGTAATGAACAATATATCCCAGCTAGAACGTCATCTGAACCGCTCCTCCAGAGAACGCACCTCTCGGGATCCGAATCTGGCCAAATTGCACGAATGGGGTTTAAACCCAATCGCCTGTACCGATGGCGTCGTCTCGATTCTCTTCCAGGGCAAAGAATACTGCACGCAACCCACAGACTGGCTCGGTGTGGGACACTATCAATATATCTCCGAATCAGACCGACTCGAACCGATTTCGCCCCCCGTCGCGCCGAGTAACAACCCCCCCACCTCCGCACCCGCGCCCAACAACGATCTCGGATTGTAGAAGGCACGGTGCCGTTTCCGATTCCCCCATCGGGGAGAAAATGTGGTAAAATACCCAGGCGCACAGCCTTGTTACCAGTTCTTGCCCGCATTCCCAACCCCAACAATTGCGCTTTGAATGGTCAAGATGGGCAAGTCGGTGAATGCGATCGCCCCGGTGGGGGGAATAATAACATGCAAGACCATCCCGAAAACCGGCCATGCGCCCGCGATCGCTCCACTCTCCACCCCCCAGGCGACAGAATCGCAAACCCACAGCCTCGCGATCGCTCCCCCACTACGCTAAGCTAAGGAATGAAATCATTAGCATCACAACTCGATGGGAACAGAAAACAGTCTCCTTAACAAAGCGTGGGAAACACTAGAAAACACGATTATCTATTACTACGATAATCCCGTAGGAACCGTAGCCGCTTCTGACCCCAGCGTAGAATCCCTGAATTACGACCAATGTTTTATTCGCGATTTTGTCTCCTCTGCGCTAGTGTTTTTGATTAAAGGAAAAACCGACATCGTTCGCAATTTCCTACAGCAAACCTTAAAATTACAAATCAAAGAAAGGCAACTGGATTTCTTGGAAGTTGGGCGCGGGTTAATGCCCGCCAGTTTCAAAGTCGTTCACGAGAAAGGAGAAGAATATTTAATTGGCGACTTTGGCGATCGCGCGATCGGGCGCGTCACCCCCGTGGATTCCTGTTTGTGGTGGCTTTTCGTCCTCCGCGCCTATGTCAAAGCCACCGGACAATCTTCTTTAGCCCATCAACCGGACTTTCAAAAAGGCATCCGGCTAATTATGGAACTGTGTTTGGTGGCTCGCTTCGATATGTATCCCACCATTCTCGTTCCCGATGGCGCTTGCATGATTGACCGCCGCATGGGAATTGATGGCCATCCCTTAGAAATTCAAACCTTATTTTACTATGCCTTGCGAACCGCGAAAGAACTGCTCCTCCCCAATCAAGAGAACGCTTATATTAACCAAGCCGTGGAAAAGCGATTAAAGCCCCTAGCCAATCACCTGCAACAGCATTATTGGCTCGACCTCGATCGCTTAACCGAGATTTATCGCTACAAAGGGGAAGAATATGGAGAAAGTGCCCTCAATCAGTTTAACATTTATTCTGATTCTATTCCCTACGATGCCTTAAGTCGTTGGTTGACCGAAACCGGCGGCTATTTTGCCGGCAATCTCGGTCCGTCACAGCTCGATTGTCGCTTTTTTTCATTGGGTAACTTGATGGCGGTGCTATCGGGTTTAACCACCGAAAAACAAGCCCAAGAATTGATGAATTTGATAGAAGACCGCTGGGAAGATTTAATCGGAACCATGCCGATGAAAATTTGTTTCCCCGCCCTGAAAGGAAGAGACTGGGAAATGCTCACCGGCTGCGACCCAAAAAATCGTCCCTGGTCGTATCATAATGGGGGAAATTGGCCGGTTTTGCTGTGGATGTTAACCGCTGCGGCTCTACAGAGCGATCGCCCCAATATTGCCAGTCAAGCGATTGACATTGCCGCGAAAAGATTGCCCGCCGAAGAATGGCCGGAATACTATGATGGCAAAAACGGTCGCCTGCTGGGGAAAGAAGCGAGAAAATATCAAACCTGGACGATTGCCGGCTTTTTATTGGCCATTGAGTTGCAAGAAAATCCGCAATATTTATCCTGGATTATCTGTTAGGCGAATGAGCCGATCGCGGATCCGAGAAAGCAGTGATTTTGCGGCTTGCTGCCCCACCGAGAGCGGATCGGCAGATTCGCGATGCAGTTACGTTCCCCTTCGGGGATGCAAATCCCTGTGGCGGACACCGATAACTCAAACCAATCTGTGTTGATATTCCACAACCATTGCACGGCTTATTTTGGCGTCAACGGTGCGGGTCAACGCCCCCCAAATCAATCAGTACAGTAGAGGGGTCTGGTACCGCCTCAGTGAGTCTCAGGGCTTTCGCGAGGCGGAAGTCGTAGAGCGTTATCAAGTGCAGAATCATTAATGAGCGATCGGGAAAAGCGAAAGCGGCTCTCCCCCTAATCCTTAGCGTATTTGAAAAGCAGAACTGATGTATGCGCTCTAAATGTTAAGAGGCGAAAGTTTCAGAGCGCACCTCAAGCTACCTACCGCCAAATTTCTACCTACCCTAGGGAGAAATTGATTCTATTTCTTCCCACAACCCATATAGAATGATAATTCGGCAGTTTCAAAAGCAGGTGTTTTTCAGTAGTGAAGCTATTTGTGTACCACACGCCAGAACTGACGCCCACCGATCGCTTGCCCGATTGCGCGATCGCCGTTGACGTCCTGCGCGCCACCACCACGATGGCCACCGCCCTTCATGCTGGTGCCCACTCCGTGCAATTTTTCAGCGATATCAATAAACTGATGCAAGTCAGCGAAGGTTGGCCCTCGGAGAAACGCCTTCGCGCCGGCGAACGGGGCGGATCCAAAGTCGAAGGATGCGACTTGGGAAATTCACCCCTAGATTGTACGCCAGAACGAGTCAAAGATTGCCGCTTATTTATCAGCACCACCAACGGCACCCGCGCCCTGCAACGGATCGAAGCTGTCCCCGTGGTGCTGGCGGCGGCATTAGTCAATACCCAAGCGGTGGTGCGGTATCTGCTGGAAAATAACCCGGAAACCTTGTGGATTGTCGGTTCCGGGTGGGAAGGCAGCTTTTCCTTGGAAGATACGGTTTGTGCCGGGGCGATCGCCCACCAACTTCTCGCCGCCAGCGGTGCTAAATTAGACGACTTAACCGGGAATGACGAACTCATCGACGCTCTGGCGCTTTACCGCTACTGGAAAGATGATTTATTGCAGTTAATGCGCCACGCCTCCCACGGCAAACGGCTTTTGCGTCTCAACGGCGAGGCGGATCTGGAATATTGCGCCAAAATGGATGTTTTAGATGTGGTTCCGATTCAATCCGAACCCAGCGTTTTGGTGAAAAAAGCTTAATCGGCAATTGGGGAAGTGGGGAAGTCGGGCCAGTGGATGTGGAGGTTCAGCCCTCTTAACCCCTCCCCAATCAATGAATACTCAGCGATCGCCAATGGCGCGAACGGGTCAAACGCCCCCAAACAATTTTTCCCTCAAACCAGCGGCAATCCGCCGGGAAGCCCCGGGGGTGCCCATCCGCCGAGTCCCGTTTTCGGCAATCAGTTGCAGCCGATCCGGATCGCGCAAAAGCTGCTGTAGCATCGGGGCCACGCGATCGGGTTGCTGGACTAAAATCAGGGACGGTCCGAGCAAGCGAGATTGGGCTTGCGCAAACGCGGGGGTAAACTGCGGACCGCCACCGGGAAGCGCGATCGCCGGTTTGCCCAATCCCACAAATTGCTCCGTTGCGGTTCCTGCCATCGCGATCGCCACATCCGCTTCTCGCAAACAGTCCACAAAGGCACTTTGGGTTAACAGCAACATCCCCCGATCTTGCGTGAAGGTGACAGCACCCTGAGCTTGCAAGGAGGCGATAAACTCAGCCCGATCGCCTGCCCCGGATGGGCGGGTCTCCTCTTCCGTCCCTGTGCTGCGCGATCGCCGCCAGCCATCGTTTTCCAGTTGTTGAGATAAATGCTCCAGACTCACTCCCGCAGCGATCGCGCCGAGAAACAGAGGGCAGCGATCGTCCCATGTTTCTGCGACTCGCCCTACCGCTTTGAGGATTATCTGCCAATTGGCATAAGCTTCCGGCACTCGCGACCCCGGAATCAGGGCGATACACAGCGATCGCTCGGTTTCTTTCCACTCCGCATCCGGATCGTAAAATATCGGCTCTGGGTTGTCCACTTCAAGCTCATCCATCATCGGATTGCCCAGATCCCGGGCGGGAATGGCAAATTTTTGCAAGGTTTGCGCCGTGAGAGCATCTCTGGCAAAAACGGCTTTACAGCGTTTGTGCTGCATTAACCCCCGTTCCCAGGGCAAATACACCGACCCAGACCAGCTTTCTAAGCGCTCGAACCACGATTGACGCGGTAGCACTCCTTGTTCGTCGCGCAGATAGTATTCCGATTTTGCCGTCCCCACAAAAGCGTAGGGAAGCCCGCTAAAGCGCGCCAACAGCAGGGGGAAAATATCTCCCACGGCTAAAATGGCTCCCCCTTGTTTCGCCCAAGCGCGCACCGCTTGCCATTGCGCCCAAGTCAGCCCCAGCAACCCCTGGCGCAGATCTCCCCACAACTGACGCCCATCCATATAGATAAAACCGCCAGAGGGCATTTTTTTCACCGGCCCGATGATGGAAAGATGGTTTAATTGATGATAGGCTTGCCCCTCGCCCACTAATGGCAGCGCGGCTAATTCCGGCGGATTTTCCTGCTGCTGCACTTGGCGCAAAATGCGAACCGCGATCGCATCTTCTCCATGACCGTTACTCAGACAGAGTAATCTCAATGCCATACCTCCCCTCGTCGGCTACTCGCTCGCGATCGCCTTGGCTGCATGCTGCAATATTTTTCCCAGGGAGCCAAATTTTTCCCCTCCACTTGTCATTCTTAAAATTTTGATTATAATGGAAGTAAGAACGCACGGGGCCTTACCGGTTTCGATTCGGTAGTGAAAGCTAACCCGTGATTCAGGCCGAGAGTGAGTCATCTCTCGTAAATCCAAGGCTCAACTTTAAAAAGTAACTGCGAACAACATCGTTCCTTTCGCTCGCAAAGCAGCTCCTGTTGCTGCGTAAAAAAAACCTCCACTAGGTTTGAGCGGTCTGTAGTCCGACTCCGTTAAGGTCTATGGACAAAACCCCAACGGATGCTCTAGCAAGATTTCTCTGGTTGATTGCTAGCTAAGACTAAACCATTGCATCCTGTCATCCGGGATAATGGATGGTCCCCGCTCTGAGGGTTAGAAGAGCTAAGCCTGTGAACGATCGGAAAGTCAATAGCTACTGAAGACAGGGGTTCGATTCCCCTAGGCTCCATTACCCAACCCTCAGCCATACATTTTCACCCCCCTTGGTATCAAGGGGGGTGTCAAGTTTTTAGCACCGTTTCGGCTATTTCTCCTCCCACTCGTATGATGCTTCGCGGATTCCCGTTTATAGAAATGGGATTTATCGTCTCTAGGCGGCGAGGGGTGGGTTCCTCACCCTATCCTTAGGGTTGAAAATCGGTATAATCGATCGGCGAGTTATCGATTTCGATCGCGTCCAAATCCGTACACTTCTTCGAGCAAGCGGACCCAGCCATCGGAGAGGGAGGCTAACATGCGATCGCCTTTTTCTTTCGTCGCCGCCGTGGCATCTCCCACCACTCCGCTGTCACTGATTTGATCCGTCACCCAAGCAAAGGTGAGCGCTCCTTTGGTGCCCAATAAACTACCGTCGGGTCGCGGCGGGGGATATTCAGCAACGGCCTTTTCCATATTAACCCATTCGGGCAAAATAGACAACATCAAACTGGTTTCGGCATCGGCGGCATGCATGGAAAGCGATCGCTCTTTTTCCGCCATCAATTCTTTACTAATATTAGGCACGCGCCAGGTAAAGATAGGAAAAACGTTAAACTCCTCATGTTTGACCTTGATATCTTGGGCGGCAATTTCCACCACTTGCGGTTGTCCACCGTGGGAATTCATTAACACTAATTTTCTAAATCCCGACCGATACAAACTTTCCGCAATTTCCATTAAAGTAGCCAATAAGGTTTCGGCGGTTAAAGTAATGGTGCCGGGAAATTTTCCATGTTCGTTAGATTTGCCGTAATATAAAGGGGGCAAAGCATAGGCGGGAATTTCGGGATTTAACTTTTCCAGGGCTTTACCCAACACCGCCATCCCGATCGCGCTATCCACAATCAGCGGTAAATGAGGACCATGTTGTTCGATCGCCCCTAACGGTTGAATTAAAACCGTATTGTTTTTATCGGGCAGTGCCGCGATTTGCGGCCAACTGAGATATGCAAAAAACCGCTGGGGAGGAATAAAGCCATGCATCATCGTTTTCACCTGAAATTGACTTGAAATAGTGAGTAAATCAGTGGGGAACCGGGAGTTTATCGCCGCGATCGCCTGAAAAATGGGGAGAGTTAGCCCAGTTTGCGAGCCTGCTCAATGAGCTGTAAAATGCCTTCATAGTCGAAATTATCGATCGCGGTTTGCAGTTGTGCCGCCAAACACGCATGTTCGGGAGGAATGCGCGCGAGAAGGTTGAGCAATTCGCTATAATTTAATCCTAACGTGGCTTGTTCTAGGGCAGATTTCCATTCCGCAGGCATCGAGAGAAAGCTGTGAATAATGGCGCGATCGCTTGGTTTTTCCAGGGAGGGTGATTGGCGCATTTCTTCTGCATCTAAGTAGGGAATATTAAGGTGCTGTGCGATTTTATTTAACAGGGTGGACAATTGAATCGGTGGGGCGATCAGGTCATCGCAACCCACCGCGAAAGCAGCGGATTTTTCCTCAGACAAGGGACTCGCACTCATCCCGACGATCGCCGGTGGGGGAGGAGGAGAAGCATTGGGGGGAATCCCTTGTGCTTCAGCCCGAATTTGGCGAGTGGCTTCGTACCCATCTAAAATCGGCATATTCATATCCATCAAAATCAGATGCGGATGAAAGGCTTTCCACAGGGCGATCGCTTCCTCTCCGTTGCCCGCTTCGCGCAGTTGAAATCCCAGGGGTGAGAGCAATTGTGCCAGATGTTTCTGGTTGTCCCGAGAATCATCGACAATTAAGATGCGATACTCGGTTTGGGGGGATTCCCAGGTGATGGTGTGGCGATCGCGAGTCGTTGCGGCGGAAACTGATGCGAAATTGTGGCTTTCCAGTGGCCTCACCTGCACTTCAAAGTAAAACGTACTTCCCATTCCCAATTTAGAGGTCACGTCAATTTCGCCGCCTAGCAATTCCACATATTGGCGACAAATTGCCAGCCCCAATCCCGTACCCTCTTGGAATTTTTTCCCCGATCCGGTTTGCACGAACGGATCGAACAAGGTTTCCAGGTCTGACGGTGCAATTCCCACCCCCGTATCGCTGATACTAAAATGCAAGCGACTCGTGGTTTTGGAGTAGTTGTCGCGCAGGTAAGTGCCGCGTAGAATCACCTCCCCTTGGCGGGTAAATTTAATGGCGTTGCTCAGCAAATGCATTAAAATCTGACGCAGTTTGAAGCGATCGCATCGGACGTAGCGCGGCAAATTAGAAGCCAAGATAAAATCTAGTTTCAACTGTTTTTGTTCGGCTTTAAGGCGAAACATTTCTTTAATATCGCGCAACAGTTGCAGTAAATTAAACTCCTCTTCACGGATCGTGGTGCGTCCGGCTTCCATTTTAGAAAATTCGAGAATATCGTTAATTAATCCAAGAAAATTTTCGCCACTGCGTTGAATAATTTTCAAATAATCCCGTTCCTGGGCGGTGAGATTGGGGCTGCTATCTAGCACCTGCGCGAATCCCAAAATGGCATTGAGCGGCGTTCGCAATTCGTGAGTCATATTCGTGAGGAAAGCACTTTTGGCGCGGTTGGCGGCTTCGGCGGCGTATGCAGCTTCTCGCAGTTGTTCTTCCGCCCGTTTGAGATCGCCAATCTGGCTCGCAGTTCCCACGATCCGATAGATTTTTCCGTTCTCGTCTCGCAGGGGTGTGAGAGTAGTCAGCCACCAAGTTGCTTCCCCATGCAAAGGCAAGCACTCTTCATAGCAAATTGCCGTCCCCTTTTCCACGCAAGTTTGATAGCGCTGGGTAATACTTTCAGCCACCTCCGCAGGCAGAACTTCTTCGGGGGTTTTGCCTCGGATTGCCTTGTCAGAAAAACCCGTTAATCGTTCGTGCGCGGGATTTATCCCGCCAAACCTAAATTCTCCGGTTTCGCCCACATCGATCGCGAATATGCAAAGTTCTACCCCGTCGTAGATGCTGCGTAAAAATTGTTCTCGCTCGCGGCGGGCGGCTTCGGCGCGCTGGCGATCGCTCACATCAAACTGCACGCCGATATAGTGAGTAATCTCTCCCGCTTCGTTCCTCACTGGAGAAATGCTCAATTCGTTCCAGAACATCGTGCCGTCTTTGCGATAGTTTCGCAGCAATACTTTACAGGGTTCTCCCTTGGCTAAAGCCTTGCGAATGGCAAAGCGGGCCTGTTGCTGGCGATCGCTCTCCTGCAAAAACCGACAGTTTTTGCCGATCGCTTCTGACGCCGAATACCCGGTAATGCGCTCGAATCCCGCATTTACATATACCACCGGATTGTCTGGCAATCTCGCATCGGCGATCGCAATCCCATTCGTAGACTCGGAAATCGCTCGTTCTAGCAAGCGCAATTGCGCCTGTGAATTCTGCCGACTTTCGATTTCTTGTTGCAGATTTTGATTTTGCTGCTCTAACTGCTGCTTCAGGTTTTGGTTTTCCAGGTGCAATTTTACCCGGGCGATCGCTTCTGCTGCGGATAGCGGTTTAACCATCACATCGGCACCCCCCACCGCAAACCCTTCTTCTTTCCGGTGCAACTGCGTCGCATCCATCACGAAAATCACCGGAATCTCTCGCGTTTTTTCATCGGAATTTAACGTTTTACAGACTGCTATTCCCTCTAAATCTGGCATCTGAACGTTTAAAATTATCAATTCGGGAAATCCTTTTTGGCACGCATCAATTCCCGCTCCTCCTGTCTCCACGGCTGTGACTTGATAGCCCTCATTTGATAATATTTTTTTTAAATTCTCTCGGTCATTGGGATTGTTCTCCACAATTAAAATGCCCCCCATGCCTGTGGGAACAGCCCGCACCGCCGGGGGGTTTCGATGCGCTTTCACCGCCGCGATCGCCCGGTCTCTCAATCGCTCCTGTCTCAGCTCTTCTTGGGGAATGCACTCCTCAATATCGAACTGGAGAATCCAGTTAGTTTCTATCGGTTTTTCGGCGCACTCCTGAAGGACAATCATCCGCACCCACAGATTGTTGAGCTGTTCGCGAATCCAGGGAACCAAACCCCCTCCCGCCTTTTCATTTCCGCCCATTTTCCCCCCTATTACCATCAACGCCGTATCCGGATGGGTGGCGATGAGTGCCTTCGCGTCTGACTCGGAAAACGCGGACATCACAGTTAAAGGTTTTTCATCAATCCTGACATGTTCTAGGGCCAAACCAATGGCTGCGTGGACTGCTCTATCCTCATGGGCGATGGTAACTTTCCACACTTCTCTCTCCGTCTGTTCGCCCGAAACCCTCGATTTTTTACTCATTGCTATCATTGCTTGGATTGTGTGCTGCCCGTCTAATCTAGTGCTTTGCGGGAGGCGCGATTCAATTAGGGGATTCAGGTGAAAGAATCCATTGGATTACGAGGCTATATCCGGTGGAGCGCGCCAACAGTTGAGGAGGAAATGGCCTCCAGTTTTCGCGAATTCGGCCACCGTGAAACTCCATACTCACCCGCTCTCTGGCCGCTTCTATTGTAGCTAAAAACCTGAATGTTTATCGTCCAATTTTACCGCCAGCTCTCTCCAAAACCATAGTTGATGGCTATCGGCGATGGGGAAAGGAGACGGGGAATGGGCTATCCCCTCCCCAACGCCATGATTGACCCTGACATGAAAACAAGGGCGGGAAACGGTAGGTTATTTATAAATATTTTTGCAACAATACCCGTAACTTATCTTTCACCGACGGCGACACCATATCTAGAGGGGTCAAAATTGCAAACTGCAACGCCGAATGGGCCTGACTCTCGGGCATATTTTCGCTCAATCGGCGCACGGTTTCGCGAATCACCTTCTGGGCGTGGATCGCATTAGCCTTCAAATTCTCGATCACCATATCTACCGAAACGCTGTCATGGTCATCATGCCAGCAATCGTAGTCCGTCACCAGCGCCAGGGTGGCATAGGCCATTTCTGCCTCGCGCGCCAATTTTGCTTCCGGTAAATTCGTCATTCCGATGACCGAAGCACCCCAACTGCGATAGAGATTCGACTCCGCCTTCGTGGAAAATGCCGGACCTTCTATACACACATAAGTGCCCTGGCGATGCAAGGTTACGTCCGGAAAGTTCAGACTTTCCACCGCATCGGCGAGGATCCGCGCCAACTCCTGACAGACCGGATCCCCGAAGGCAATGTGGGCCACGATGCCTTCCCCGAAAAAGGTGGACACCCGGTTTTTGGTGCGATCGATAAATTGATCCGGCACCACCATATCCAACGGCTTAACATTTTCTTTCAGAGAACCTACCGCTGAGGCGGAGATTAAATATTCCACCCCAATACTCTTCATCGCATAAATATTGGCGCGAAACGGCAATTCCGAGGGCATCTGGGTATGGTCGCGACCGTGACGCGCCAAAAATGCCACCCGGGTGCCATCTAGGGTACCCACAATTAGGGCGTCCGAGGGCGACCCAAACGGGGTCTCTACTTTAACTTCTTCAATGTCGTGCAGTCCCTCCATCTTGTAAAGGCCACTGCCACCAAGAATGCCGATTTTTACCGGTTCCATGACGTTTTCCTTCTGTGGTTTTCAAATGCCCCGCTATTTTACCTAGAAATTCGCATTTCTGGGAAAAGGGCGTTTGCATACCACAAAGATATCCCCTTTTGTCAATGACGGCTGTCACTCGGCTTGAAACATATTGTCACATTTCCTCGGTGTTTGCGATCGCCACACCGCTTTACAGAATCTTTAAAAATAAAAGAAATGCAAGTTTTTGGATGTTAAAAACCTTGTCAAGCCTATGTTTGCTCAAACCCATCCCCCAAAAATTCCCATCGATAAACTGGTCGATCGCATCTTTACTTTTCGCCAGCTCAGTCGCGTTGACCAACAGCTCCTAATGAACAGTCTGCTCTCGAAAGACACCCTCACCCCAATCGAAAACGACTATATCAACCGCGTCTTTGATGCCGTCCAACGCGGTACGATCCGGGTGGTTGATTAAAGGTCTTCCTAATGCAATTTATTCAAAATCCTATTGGGGGTCAGGTCAGAAATTTTTTTCCTAGCCCCTCCCTAACTATCCCCCCAAAACATAGCCCTGGCGATTCGAGCAACCCGTGACAATCTCCCTTCGCAAATCCCCCACTCGCTTCACCCCTAACTGGGGTAAAATTAAACCTGCTAATTGCGATTGGATCGAGGGTTTACCATGTCCTATAGCCAGTTTACCCTAAAAAAAGCGGTCATAGAGTTGAACCTTACTCTGGTAGAAGGTGTGGAATTTTTAAATCGCGATCGCCAGGAATCTTTTCCGCCTTATCTCGCCGAATACTTACAAAAAAACCTCACCCTAGCCATTGCGTTAAACACGGAAAAAGCCCGCTCTGAACTGTTGATTTGTCCCTTATTGCTTGCCGCCAAAGAAATTGCCAATTCCCCCTGTAGTTTATTTTCTGGCGAAGAATTTGAAGTGGAACCCGATGCCGGACTGACTGGCGTTTGCGATTTCTTATTGAGCCGTTCTACCGAACAACTTTATATTACCGCACCTGTGGTTTCCATTGTGGAAGCGAAAAAAGAAGACCTGAAAGGCGGATTAGGACAGTGTATTGCCACAATGGTTGCCGCTTGGCGGTTTAACCAGCAAAACCAAAATTCGATTGCCACGGTCTACGGTGCAGTCACTACCGACACCCTGTGGCGCTTCCTTAAATTAGAACATCAAACCGTGACGATTGACCTGAATGAATATTCATTACCTCCTTTTGAATCCATTCTGGGCAAACTGGTGCAACTGATAGACAGTCCCGCATAAAATTCTCAGCAAATCTGTTAATTATTTTGCCGATTTCCTGGGGAAAAGCCACCCCTTGCAATTGCCTTTTGAAAACTAGAAATTATCAATATTCAGGCATTTTGCAATAACCAAAATCCGGTATAAGTTTGACCCGAGTCATCCGGTTGCACCAGCAAAAAGTGCAAACCCTTGCACAGTTGTTTGTGTTGTTGAAAATTCAATCCAGCGGCGGCCACTTCTTTATCTTCAAAGGTGGCTAATACCCAGCGATCGCTCAACCCTGCTTCTAAGATCAATCCATCCGGAGCACCGGGAATGTAATTGAGCGCCACTGGTTGCACCGCTTCCAACCAGCGCGCCAGTCGCATAGATTGTCGTCCGCCATCCACCACCGCCCCCGGGATCGCCACCGTAGAGGCTAATCCGAGATTGAAGGGGTTGAGGGATTCGGGAATCGAGCGGATCGGGATCGGTCGATCGCCAAATACATCGAGCAAATAGCCGGCGCTGACCCGAGCAAACCGCCAGCGATCGCCCCACAATTCTTCCGGTAGGGGAATCGGTGGCGGTCGGTCTACCGCCAGGGGGTCGTAGGTTTCGTGGGTGTAATTTGGCTCATTAGCATACTCTTGGCTTTTTTGCAAGAGCCATTGTTTCAAACTCTGGGTGCGGCGGGTCGGGATCACCGGCACCCCCAGTTGCTTCCCAGCTTCTTGAATTAAACTCAAAGACTGGGGACGAAACACCTCGATCGCCGCCGGGGGATGACCCGCACTGGCCTTGTGCAGGCGATCGACCAACCAGGACACCTTCGCCTCAGACTGAACGCAGCGATCGCTAAAGCGAAAATCCCCCGCGCGATCGCAGATTGCCAACTCCCACAACCGCTCCCCGCGTTCGTTTTGTAACGGACGTCGATAAAAATCAGCCTGCCAAATCTGCATCATTAGAGCTAGAACTCACCGCACCACAATCCACCATAGCATTGCCACCCCAATCCCTACGGCGCATCCGGCTCGTGGTAGAACCCCATCCTACCCCTTTCTCGGGGCAAATCTCCCTGTGCAACGCCCAGAAATCAGCTAAAATGAAGAAATCTTTCAAAGCAGTGGACAACACCCACCGGGTCAGCACTGCGCGAAAGAAAATGCGGGGTCTCCCGCCCCAACTTTTTATAATGCCACCTAACCGGACCCGGTGGTGTGGATTCCTCGGTTCAGCGCCACGGAAAAACCCACTGCCTAACGGGGACTCAGGTTAAAATTTTAGTCGGTTCTTCCCCGGCGTGAAGACGCGGAGTGTCCAACATTTAGGAAATAATCTAATGAATCCTCACCTGACTCAATTTGGCGAACAGATGTCCCACCTGACAGGCGTGCGGGCGATTATGAAAGATATTATCGAAACCCTCACAGCTGCAAAGGGTCAGGAATTTATCAACTTGAGTGCCGGCAATCCGGTGATTTTGCCCGAAGTCGAGCAGTTGTGGCGAGATTCCACCGCCGAGTTATTGGCAAGTCCGGACTATGGCGAAGTGGTCTGTCGCTACGGTTCCTCCCAAGGATATCAGCCCTTCATCGATGCCGTCAAAGCCGATTTTAACCAACGCTATGGCTTAAATCTCAGCGATCGCAATATTCTCATCAGTCCGGGCAGTCAATCCATTTACTTCTACGCCGCCAACGCCTTTGGCGGACGCACTGACAACGGCGAACTCAAAAAAATCATCCTTCCCCTGAGTCCCGATTATACCGGATATGGCGGCGTCACGTTAATTCCGGAAGCCTTAATGGCCTACAAACCCACCTTAGAGGTAGACGAACCGATGCATCGGTTTAAATACCGCCCCGATTTCAGCCAATTAGCGATCGACGAAACCACCGGGTGCGTGATTTTCTCGCGGCCGTGCAATCCCACCGGCAACGTGCTGAGCAATGAAGAAGTGCGTAAAATCGCCGATTTAGCCGCACCCTATGACCTGCCGGTATTGATAGACTCCGCCTATGCGCCGCCCTATCCCGCCCTGAATTTTACCGAAATGACGCCGATTTTTGGCGGGAATATCGTTCACTGCATGAGCTTGTCCAAAGCGGGATTGCCCGGGGAACGCATTGGCATCGCCATCGGCGACCAACGTATCATTGAGGTGTTGCAGTCCTTCCAGACCAACTTGTGTATCCACTCCTCGCGATACGGACAAGCGATCGCCGCGCGGGCGATCGCCTCTGGCGCACTCGGCGCGATCGCTGAAACCGTCATCCGTCCCCACTATCAGAAAAAATTCGCCGTGGTGGAAAATACCTTAGACGAAGCAATGCCCAAAGACCTCCCCTGGTTCCTGCATCGCGGCGAAGGCGCAATCTTTTCTTGGTTGTGGATTAAAGATTTACCGATTTGTGATTGGGACCTCTATCAAGAAATTAAAAAAGCCGGCGCGATCGTGGTTCCCGGTAGCAGTTTCTTCCCCGGTTTGAATGAAGATTGGCCTCACAAAACCCAATGTCTTCGCATCAGCCTCACCGCGACCAATGAAGAAATCGCCACCGGCATGCAACGTCTGGCAAAAGTGGTGCAAAAAGTCTGTCAAACCTCCTCGGTTGCTTAACCCGAACCCTCTACTCAATCGGCGCGATCGCTCCCTCCCACCACAACTGCTTGCCAATGGGGGTTTTTCCTTCTTCTCCCCTGCATTTCTTCCCCAATCCGCTGCCGATGCAATTATTTTTTTTAACTTAGCCCGCCTCAGCGGGCTTTATTTATTGATTTATATCCCCCCCTTTCTGCGGCATGGCTGTCGTGACAAAACTCTGGCCGATTCAGTCTCTCCCCATTGGAATAAAAAGATTTCACTCTTTTGACAGAACAAATTCTCCATGCCCCCACGCTACTTTGAAATAGGTTGCGGCTTGGCAATAAATCTTATAACCCTTTAAAAGAGATTGCTTCGATACCGTTTATCCCGTCATCAAGTAGTAATTTAGAGAACTTTATGAATCGACTAATCACTTGGCTGAAAGGAATTCGTTTGCGTCAAATTATCGCCGTGAGTTTGGCAACTATCGCCCTGATGTTCAGCTCCGCTTTCGCATTCGGTTCCCAAAATCAAGCACAAGCGGCCAAACTCCTCACCCCGGAAGATAATCCCGAACAAGTCGATCGCGCTACAGCCAAAAGAGTGCAAGAAAAAGCCGAAGATTTCCCGAATGAAAATATTGGCGATACGGGATTGAAAAATATTAGAAAGCTGAATGAAAATATCCCCAAAGTCATCGAGCAAAATGCGGAAGAAACCCTGAATCCCGATAATCCAGACGCCCCTGGAACCCGCAACCCCAATCAGGTTGAGCGTCGATAATCCCAGGTTCCGGGGAAGGGGGTAAAGACTCACCCCACATCCGCGATCGCCTTTTCTGAGCGCCGCATCCTACCGGGTGCGGCTCTATTCTGTGGCGTGGGTTTCGCGCAGATTAAAATTGCGATAAAATTGCGATCGCATGATGGGCGGAAATTTGATAAATTATAAAATTGTCCCAGGGTAGCACTTTACCCGCAAGCATAGCTCTTGACATCCTCCACCGTCAGGAACCCCATCCCTAAAGGGAGGGGCTTGGTAAGACTTTATTTTCCCAAGCTCACCTGACCAGAAGACCAG